>JAGQQS010001009.1 GCA_020426105.1 Planctomycetaceae bacterium | reverse complement strand
ACAAACCGGGTATTGATTGAAGCTCCGGCGGCGCGGATGACGCAGCTGCAGAAACTTGTCACCGATCTCGATCAGGCGCCTCAAGCCGACGACAGCGACACCGTCAAAGTCGTTCAAAATAATGGCATCCAGGGAGAAACTGCCCGGGAATTGAGTGAGCAGATCCATCAACTCGTTTCGATGTCTGATGAGATCGGAACAGGAACACCAGCGGATGGAAATCGTTTGCGACAGCAAGCGACCGGAACTCAGGACGATCCAGCGATCAATTTACGGGGTGAAGTAAACATCCAGGCGATGCAGGATCTGGGGATTCTGATTCTGAAAGGCAACGAGGCGGACGTTGAAAAAGTTCAGGAGATTATTCGGCGTCTTGAAAAAATGAGCGTCGGTTCATTACCGGCCATTCATGTGCTGACCCTCGAAAACATCGATTCTGAGGCCTTTGCCACACTGCTCACCAGCGTCTACGAACAACTGACAGAGCTGCGTCAACGCGGCGGCACAGCACGCAAGACGGCCGCATTTATTCCGGTGGTGCAACCGAACGCCATTCTGATAATTTCGTCGGAGATTGAACGTACGTCGATTCTGGATCTGGCGAAAGAACTTGATCAGCCCCTCGAACCGGATTTCGAATTCGAAGTGTTCGCCCTGAAAAGTGCCATTGCGTCGCAGGTCGATACGGCGCTTAAAGCGTTTTACGCAGAACGTCCTGGGTTGGGAACCAACGTGCGGTCGATCGCCGACGTCCGTACGAACTCGGTCGTGGTGCAGGGGCGACGGAGTGAACTGGCAGAGGTCAAAACTCTGATCGAACAGATCGATCGTGATGCCCCGGGCTCCATCAATCGTTTGCAGGTGATCAAGCTGCGAAACGCGGTTGCCGAGGAGCTCAGCACTACCATTTCACAGGCGATTCAGGCTGTCATTAATCCGCCACAGCAGACGAACACCGGGCAAGGTGGGTTCGGAGGACAAGGCGGAGCGACGCAGGGATCACAGGAATTGCGAACCAGCAAATCTGTGGCGCTGGAATTCCTCACCACGACCGGTGGCGTTCGAGATCTAATCCGGTCCGGGATTCTGGCCGACGTGCGTGTGAATTTTGATGCGCGTTCCAACAGTCTGCTGGTATCGGCACCGGAAGCCAGTATGAGTCTGATGGAGGCACTGGTCGAAGCGCTCGATCAGGCACCAGGAGCCGTCTCGGAAATCAAAGTTTTCACCCTGAAAAACGCGGACGCGCAGCAGTCAGTGGATACGCTGGAGACGATGTTTAACAATACGAATCAGGAAACACAGCTTGGGATCCAGCTGGCCGGAACCGAAGGTTCATCGAGCAGCCTGATCCCGATGCGATTTTCGCCTGATATTCGTACGAATTCAGTGCTGGCGGTCGGAAGTGCCGAATCGCTTAGTGTCGTCGAAGCCATTCTCCTGCGTTTGGATTCGGACGACACGCGGCAACGATTGACAACGGTAATTCCGTTACGCAACGCCTCCGCCGAACTGGTATCGGCGACATTGCTGGATTATCTAACTCAACAGCAGGCGTTGCAGCAGAGTGCCGCGGACCTGTTCAGCAACATTGAACGAATTCGCCAGGAAGTACTTGTGTCGGCAGATACAAACAGCAACTCGCTGATTGTGAGTGCGTCGCCGCAGTACTTTGACCAGATCAATCAGATTGTGGAGGCCCTGGATGCGCAGCCGCCGGAAGTTGTCATTCAGGCACTTTTGGTTGAAGTGACTCTGGATGCAACTGACGAGTTTGGGATTGAGCTTGGATTTCAGGATCCGTTGTTGTTAACCCGGAGTCTCGCGGCGACAACGACCGGAGGTGTGACAAGTCTCGCGACAACCGGCACACCTGGCCTTAACTTCAATAATACATCGTCGCCGCTTGGAAATAATGTCGGACCAGGTTCAAATCCAGGAAACGTCGCGGCTCAGGGGCTGAGCAATTTCTCGCTGGGACGCACGAACACGGATCTTGGATTTGGTGGATTTGTATTCTCGGCGCAATCGGATGCGGTCAGCGTGCTGCTGCGGGCACTGGCGTCTCGGCGTACTGTCCAGGTATTGAGTCGTCCGCAGGTGCGAACCACTCACAACAACGAAGCGTACGTCACTGTAGGGCAACAAGTGCCCATCACGAACGGCGTCACTTTGACGGCACAGGGAATTGCGCAACCACAGATCACACAACAGCAGACCGGGATTACACTGCGCGTCACACCGCGAATCACGCCGGACGGCATGATTGCCATGAATGTCTTCGCCGACAAGAGTTCTCTGGCTCCGACCGGCGTGCCAATTTTTGTCAATGCAACGACCGGCGACACAGTCAATTCGCCAATCATCAATCAGTCGCAGGCCGTAACCACGGTCAATGTCCCAAATGGTCAAACTATTGTCATTGGCGGCATGATTACCAAGTCCGACGGGACGCTGGAACGCAAAGTTCCATGGTTGGGGGACCTGCCTCTGATTGGCAAAGCGTTCCGCTACGACGGTACCACGACATCACGTACAGAGTTACTGATTTTTCTGACCCCCCGAATCGTTATGAGTGACATCGACTCCGAATTGATCAAACAGGTTGAGTCTGAGCGAATCCATTTTATCGAGTCTGAAGCGGAACAGGTCCATGGTCCACTTTACAGCGTCCCAAGACCGACCAGCCCTCCGCTATGGGCACCGGAAGAAGGTACGATTCTGACGCCTGAGATGCCAATCGAACAGTTTCTGGAACCTGACGTGGTCCACCCTTAACGGTAAGCGAAATAAATCAGGAGTGTCCCTTTTCTGGGAACGATTGTACTGGAGTTGGATGATGAAAACACCCACGTTTGCGTTACATGCTTCGGCCAGCCTGGCGCTGGTACTCAGCTGCGGTTGCGCATCTTCAACAGCCCTGATTCGTGATCCATCCATGCTGATCAGGGACCCAGGACGCCTGGTGGGGCATCCACGTGTGGAAAAGAATGTGGCTCGAGTCGTTTCGATTTGGGAGCCTTCGACGGGCAAGGGCCTCGATGATCGGAACAGTCGAGGCTTCGCGGGACAGATTCTGTTCTTTGGTCCCGGCTGCGAGACCGGAGCGAGGGTTTGTGGCAAAGTGAATATCTACCAGTACGATCACTTTGATCCGGATGCGGAGGACTATCCAGAGCCGCTGCATACCTTTGCATTTGAGCCGGATGCCTGGGAAGTCCATCGCACCGAGGGGACGCTCGGACATTCATACAGTGTGTTCATCCCATACATGAACACGGCGAACAAGGACCAGGTTAATTGTGGACTTAAAGTCGAAATTGTGCTGGAAGACGGCCGAAAAGTTTCCACAGCGACGACACAGGTGCTGCTGCACGGAAAGAACCATGGTGCATTGGCCGCCGGGAAGACTCGAGGATTCGTGCAACAGCACCGCATCGGACCGGAGGTCGGCGCGAAACCTTTGGTTTACAATTCAGAGAGTCCGCAAGCAGCACCCCGCAAGCTCGAAACACTCAGCATTCCATTGCCCAGGAAATAAAATTGAGCCTGCAGCGTGACTCAGGGGATGCGATCCTTAAAGTAACACTGCAGGCTCAATCGAGTCCATCAGGTATTTGTCGATTGTTTCTCAACGTACTGTCGTGACCTCCAGCAAGTTTTCGATGCGATGCTTCGGATACATACGGCGTGCGGCTGAAGTCGCAACTTGCTTGCCGTGCCATGAATCGGCTCTGCCTGTCAGTACAACCGATTCGAATCCTACATCGACGCACAGATCACGTACCACAACGCTGGCCAGCTGCTGGATAAGATCCATGCAGCGATCCGTTTCAGGACTTGTCCTCGGTTGAAGTCGCATTTTTTCTCTTCCGTGAAAAAAGTGCAGAAAGTGGTGGAAACCGTGCACCCATCCCGCAAAGCGATAATGGGGCAGCAGACGCTGAAAGGGTACCGTCGCAAAAACGATTTGGGCAGTGTAACTTTTAAAGTTTTGCCCTCGATTTCTGAACTCTCATTTCAACCATGGCGAAAACTGGAGAACTGGGAGAAATAGGGGAGCACACCGTGGCGTCTGAGCGGAGTCGCTCTGAACCGGGGCTTATCTAATGCGTTGAAGCCATCAACCGACGGTACAAGGCATCATGCTTCCCGACCATCTGTGCGACGGTATGCTGAGTCACAATCCGGTGGCGGGCGGCCTGACCAAGTTGCTGTGCCAGTGCAGGATCGGACAGGATCTTCGTGGCCTGTTTTGCCAGAGCAGGTGACCGTCCGGTCGGGAACAGCAATCCGGTTTCATGGTCAATGATAAGTTCTCGATTGGGAGCGATATCACTGACGATGCAAGGCAATCCGAGTGACATGGCTTCCATCAAACTGTTGGACATGCCCTCAAACTCGCTTCCCAGAACGAACACGTCAAAAGCAGTCATTAAGTCGAACGCATCCTCGCGATGTCCGGTAAAAATGATTTTGTCACGGCAGCCGAAGCTCGAGGCCAGTTCCGCCAACAGATCCCGTTCGGGGCCTGACCCAATAATGACCAGGCGGGCGTTATCCACCAATTGATGCAGCAGTTGAAATGCCCAGACGACGTCGTGCAGTCTTTTTTGAGGAGCGAGCCGTCCTGCGAATCCAACGACACGATGTTCGTCGGACAGTCCGAGAATTGCCCGAGCCTGTTGCTTTGAATATCGCGGCGGTGTCAGAGGCAGAGCGTTCGGAATCACCGTTATCAGGTCCCGCGGCACACCAACACCGGCATAGAAGTCAGCCACGCTGACCGAATTCGCGGTCATCGCGTCGGTGGTCGCCACCTGGTGCCGGTCCAGACTCAATTGCCATTTGCTCTTCCAGCTGTCAACGCAGCGTTCCGAGACAACAATCTTCGTGGCGGAAGGTGTGATCCCCGGAAGTCGTACATACGAATTCGCAGCAAACAGAAACGACTGCACAATATCGGGCTGAAATGACTTAAGTTCCTGTCGCAGCCGGTACCATGTCAGAGGATCAAAACGGAAGCGTTTGCCGATGATTCGGACATCGATTCCTGCAGCTGTTAACACTTTTAAATACGGTCCGCCGCGCTGGAGCGCGATCACACGCACCAGATAGTTTTCGTGTGGCAGGCTGGTAGCCAGCAGAGTGAGTTGTCGTTCCGCACCGGACTGGTCCAAAGTCGGAATGACGTATGCAATGCGGATCAGGGGAGCACTCAAATCAGTTCTCAATACGGTAGCTGGATCGTCCAGGGTGATCAAATCCTTTCAAACATGTGGCGGTATCGTATACTGCCTGCCAGTCCGAGTGAATCGAGCGAACTCACACAGATGTCCGAGGTGTTTTCCATGAACGTTCGTCTTACCACAGTCCTGATTCCGGTAATCATCTTTGTCGCCGTCCTGTATTTCGCCGGTCAACAGCGGGCGTTCAGCAATGATTTGCAACTGCAGCTGCGATCGCAGCGACGGACGAACAACAGGAACGATGCAGACAATCCATGGGTTAGAGCGCTGGAACAGCAAACATGGGTTGCAGCAGAAACGGCTGTCATCGTGTGTGATGTCTGGGACAAACACCACTGCCTGAACGCCGTTAGGCGGCTGGAGGAATTTGCGCCGCGGATGAACGATGTTCTCCGGGAAGCACGCCGCCGGGGTGCCACCATCGTGCATGCTCCCAGTGATTGCATGCCGGGGTACGAACATCATCCCGCCCGGGAACGTGCGATCAATACTCCGCATGACAAAACAACTCCTGACCTGGCCGCATTCTGGTGCTCAAGGATCCCGACCGAAGAAGCAGCGGCATATCCGATTGATCAGTCGGATGGCGGCGACGACGATGATCCGGCGGAACACGCTGTCTGGGCCGCAGAACTCACGGCGCTGGGCGTGAATCCAGCCATGCCATGGAAAATGCAGTCGTCGCTGATTGAGATTGACAGTGATCAGGACTTCATCAGTGACAGGGGTGATGAAGTCTGGAACATCCTGCATTCGCGACAGATTAAGAACGTGATTCTCGTGGGAGTCCATACCAACATGTGCGTGCTCGGCCGTCCATTCGGTCTGAGGCAGATGGTTCGCAGTGGCAAAAATGTTGTGCTGATGCGGGATATGACGGATTGCATGTACAATCCGAGGTCCTGGCCCTTCGTGGATCACTTCACCGGCAATGATCTGATCGTGTCGCACATTGAACGCTTCGTCTGCCCCACGATCACGAGTGATCAGATTCTGGGCGGGCTGCCGTTTCGCTCAAAATTCGATACGCGTGGAGAAGTCGATATTCCAGACGCGCCGGTCGTGACATCAAGCAAACAGAAATATCGCCTGCAATGGACCACCGCAAATCCTGAATTGTCCTGGCGCGAAGTGACTCAAGGCAGCATCGAGCGGCCCGAAGAGTCCATCTGGTTCCGTTGTACGGTCCGCCTGCCAGGAGAATGGATCGCAAACGACATTACCAGACTGTCGATATCAGATACAACCAGCGAGATCGCGGCATGGATGAACGGCACACCGCTCGTGCGAGTCTCAGCGGATCCCCCGTCGCAATTACAGGTGCCGACTGAGTCGATCGTGGCCGATGATATCAATCTGCTTGTCATTCGGAGAGAAACGGCTGCCAGCCGCGACTATCAAATGACCCCGCCCGCACTGATCAGCGGCGGAAAAGAACTGCCACTGAAAGGTCGCTGGCAGTTTCGGATAGGTGATGATCCTGCCTGGGCCAACATCCCGCTTCCTGCCAAATTTGGAATCGGCTCTGATGTTCTGTTCGAACCACGCTGATTAATGTCGGATGTCTCACTGAAGTTGGTCATTACTACAGGACATCCGGCAAAAGGCCAGACAATACCCCCCTCACGTCTTCAGGCGGTGAGTCCCGCTGCGCGCAGCACGTGTCCTGCAAGGAAGTTGATGACGGACAGATTTAAGTGAATCGATGAAACGATCATTGCGCCACGATCCAGGTGATTTATAGGATCTAAGTGATTCACTCGGGCAGATCATCGATCAAACCGGTTGGTGGAACACCAACGGGAGCCGGAGTACGAGGGTCATTGGCTTCAGAAAAGCAAAACATCCGGGGTCAAATTCATCAAATCCAGCCGGCCTGAGGTGAAACTTCGATTGGCACGATCATTGCTTCAGCAGAATGTGCAATGACTCGTAACCTTTCACTCAGGAGCAAGTAATGTCACTCGAAACCAAAGCAGACCTGCGGGCAGAGACTGTCGCCAAACTGCAGAATTTGATCCGGGCAAATATCGACGCTTATGATGGATTGCGTGAATCGGCCGAGGAGATCAACGATCCCTCCATCGCCACACTTTTCCGCGAACTCGCTCAGGAGCGATCCAAACTCGCCACCGAGCTGCAGGACTATGTCGAGTGGAATGGGGAGGATGCCGCGGATGACGGGTCTTTCGCTGCGGGGGTTCACCGAGCATGGATCAATGTTCGCAGTAAATTGAACAGC
The DNA here is from genome assembly GCA_020426105.1 of Planctomycetaceae bacterium. GTDB lineage: Bacteria > Planctomycetota > Planctomycetia > Planctomycetales > Planctomycetaceae > SXXK01. The sequence goes on along the minus strand of JAGQQS010001009.1, from coordinate 5,483 downwards.
GGCGATCCATACGTTGTGCTGATCGAAGCAGAATTTGGCGAAGACCATATCAAGAACGCCTACGAAGACGTTCTGAAAGAAACGGCTGGCAGCGCGATGAATTCAATTCTGCAGAAGCAATATGCCGTCGTTAAATCCGGACATGATCGCGTGCGAGATCTGCGTGATATGTATGCAAATCGGAAGTAGCCAGTTTGGAATGTTTCTTACTGAATGTTTCCTGGCGATTCAAAGGAAAGCTGCGATGTATAGGGGCAAGTTTAGTCATCATTCCAGGTTCGCGATGTCAGTGTTATGTCTGTCAATTGCCGGGCTGACCGGCTGCGAACAGAATGAGAAAGTGATTGATATTGAAACGCCGGCCGGAGACATTCAGGTCGAACGGTCAAAAGACTCGGGAAAACTCGATGTGGATGTGGATGTCGATCACAAACGTCCATAGACCGGCGGCGGTCCCCCGGCGATGGCAATCCGCTGCGCAGAGCAACGTCGGACGACTCGCAAACAGGTTGATTGATTCTGACAGAGAAAGCCATGTCGCGCTGTTGCGGTGTGGGAAAGACGAAAACGTTGTCCACAGATGACAGCGCACTACCAGGAGGAATTCGAGATGAACTGGGATCAAATTAAAGGAAAATGGAAACAAGCCAAGGGGCAGGTTCAGCAGAAGTGGGGAAAGCTCACCGATGACGACTTGTCGATTGTGGATGGAAAACGAGAAGAACTCGTCGGCCGCGTTCAGGAGCGATACGGGATCGCCAAAGAAGAAGCTGAAAAACAGGTTAAGGAGTTCGAAGACTGCTGCAAGTGACGCAGCACCTCGAACTCACATCCGACAAACGACAAACGCCACAGGCTGGATTCAGTCCTGTGGCGTTTTCGTTTTCGCGCGGATACTTATCAATCGCGTTCCCTGGTGGATGGAGGCACGAGTGCAATCACGGTTTGTCCCGCTTCTGGTGTGACTTCCGCATCTGTGGCCATAACCGTAAGCCGGTCGGCCGCGTCGATCACAAACATCACGAGTGCCTCGGGGTATTGACTCGTGAAATCATGGAATTCGAATTCATTTGTAAGTTTGGTTGCTTTGATAATTTCACCGGCGGCAAATCTTCGATCAAGTTCTGAAAACGTCGCGGTTTCAGAAAACAGCACTCTCCCCGAGCGCATATCCAGCGAAGGGACGTAGCGATCATTCATCACAGGAGCGAAGCTGAGTCGATAGGAGGCTTTCCGACCGAAGAGTTCTGCCCCGCGGGAGGCAGCAAGGAGATTGACCTCTTCGTTTCTGGTCAATGCGATCAGTTTTCCGAGGCCGCCAAGATCGGCGTCGTGAATTGATTCAGACAGAATATTCGCGAAACACGTCGGAAGTCCCTCCATGCGCGCCGCTTTGATATGTTCGGGGTTCGTATCTACCAGACGCACGTGGATTCCTGCCTTTACCAGTGCATGGCCGATGGCACGTGCGCCCGGATGGGCACTCACGATGAAAATACCCTGCGGATCCAGGATACTTAATCCGAGCCACCGCGCGATCCGCCCCGCGGTGAGTCCGTAGACGAACACGGTGCCGATAATCACGAGGAACGCGGCCGACACAAACTCATCGGCATCACCCAGTTCCAGCGCAAACACGGACGCCACTGCAGCGGCGACGATTCCGCGAGGCGCAAGCCACGAGAGGAAGAGTCGCTCATTAATCGGCAAGCCACAGCCGAGCGTTGAGATCATCACGCTCAACGGACGTGCCATGAAAATGACCACTGCAACGAAAGCCGGACCGCGCCAACCGAACTCTGCAATGCTCGTCAGGTTCAATCTGGCCGTAAGCACAATGAACAGGCATGATATCAGCAGGACGGTGAGATTTTCTTTAAAATGCAGGATATGCTGGACGGCAACGTCACGCTGATTGGCCAGAATCAATCCCATCAGTGTGACTGCGACCAGTCCTGATTCGTGCTGTACCAGGTTCGACCCGGTGAACGTCAGCATGACCATGGCCAGCGCCACGGGACTCTGCAGATGGTCGTGAATCCAGTGACGCCTCAGCGTTTCTCGCAGTGCATAAGCCGCCACCGCGCCGAAGACAGTACCAGCGACCAGCGTCTTGAAAAAACCTGACGCCGCGATCATGGCTGCGTCTTCAATCTCTGCGAATTGCGTTGCTCTCGCGGCGGCGAACACCAGCACAGCCAGAATTGCGCCAATTGGATCGACGACGATGCCTTCCCATTTGGCGAGTGAGCCGACACGCCCCATGGGCCTGATATGCCGCAGCATTGGACCAACGACCGTAGGACCAGTGACTGTCAGGATTGCCCCCAGCAGAAGAGATTTCGAAGCATCAAGCCGGAGAATCCAGAACGCAGCCAATGAACAGGTCGCAGCAGTAATCGCCACACCAACCGTAAGCAGCATCAGCAAGGGACGTCCGATCTCCCGCAATTGCGAGATGCGGAGGCTCATGCTGCCTTCAAAAAGAATCACAGCGACCGAAAGTGAGACGACCGGCAACAGCAGGTCGCCGAGCAGTTGGTCGGGATTAATGAATTGCGTGATGGGGCCAGCGAGCATCCCCGTGATCAAGAGTAAAAGGATCGAAGGGATCTTCAACAGCGAAGCAAGCCATTGACTACCGATCCCCAGAACGACAATTCCCGCTAATGCAGTAGGAATGGCTTGACTATTTTCCACATCCACTCCGGATCAGGTCAATTTTTAAAAACGCGGCCCTGTTGTTCATGGGCCAAACGCCAAAGAAACGGTGGTTCTCAAAAAGAAAACCACCGCCACATCACTGTAAAACTGCAGAAAGTCGAAGTCCACTCACTCATCGTCGACGCAGCAGCATCGCCGCACCAATTCCCGCAAGCAAACCGCTTCCAAACAGGATTGCCACCGCAGCTCCGGGATTTTCCCTGGCGTATCTTGACGCCTGCTTATAGCCGTCAGCAAGCCTTTGTGCGGCTACATCGTAACCGTCGCTGCAGACTTCGCCAGCCTGCGACGCTGCCCCCGAGAAAAACTGACCGACCTGCCCCTGAAGGTTGCGCCCTTGCGCGATCATTTCTTCCAGTTGATTCTCAATTACGTTTTTCGCCTGCCCCGTACGGCGTTGGATCATGTGGACCAATTGATCAGCCGAACCTTTGAAGCCATGAAGGTCCTGATCGGATAATTGGCGCCATTTCGACTTCAAGGTTGCCTTGATGTCGCTCCAGTTTTCTTCAAGCACTGTCTGATTCACCATTACATTCACTCCCGAAAAAACGAATCACGAACATAAGATCCTCGGCTGGATGCCAAGTCTGCTCCTCGCTGCCATTCCAGTCATTCGAAACCACGCAGCACCGATGGAGGAAGCGCCGGCTCAGAAGTCACAACCTCTGACAAATAAAAGGATGATCACGATCGGGAGCGGCAGTCCGATCAGCCATCCCAGAATTCCGTACTTTATTTTGCCACTGCGATTACTATGCTGAACGGCCATCATGTGCCTCCTGTAAGTTTGAGACCGAATCTTCATTACACACCCCGCCACTGCAGAGAGCAGTTGTAGTGCCATTCACTGAAAAATCTCCTGGCGGCGTGTCGACCTTGCAATTCGCCGACATATTTCAGCAAGAAAACGGCTACCGCTCGGTCCGGTCAACGAAAATCCTTTCCCAAAAGTAACTGGCTTGCGGAGTCTCAACGATCTAAGTGATTGATGGCGTACCGCGGCAGTGCCCGTAAACTTCCGTACCAGTCCTGTTCATCAAGGCCAGTTTGATGACCGACCATCGGCTCGTACACGCGCGAGGTTCATACACGGGTCGTGCTCGAAAATAATTTCGAATGAGTCATTCCACTGAACCTGGTCCGGCATAATCGGCGGGAGTCGGGTCTTGAGGTGCCGATGTTTAAACGCCTGTGCGATTTGATCGCCGGGCGTTCAGCCCGGCATTCGTCCGACCGTTTTGGGTTAAACCGGGGATGCAGCGCGCTGTAATCCCTCGGAATTAACACTGCCTGAGACTTTGGCACGACATTAGCGTTCAGACTTAATTGTCGGGCAGCGTGTGGTCCGCCATTACCCGGTGTCGGGAAGCGGCAGCAATGCCGGAAATGAATGAGATGAATGCGGACTCGATCGACGCTATTTACAGATCTGATCTGCAACAAAAACATGATTGAAAGCAAAGGGCAACAAAATGGTATCGACAACAACTCAGAATCGGAATGAACGAGGCACAGACACGACAGCCGGGCGCATTTCTCAGGCAAACTGCGATTCGCAATTATGTGTACTAAATGACCTCCAGTGTTACGCCAAGCGATATATTCGCCAGCAACCTGAGACAGCCGCTCTGATCTGCGTCGGCATCGGCTTTCTGCTAGGTTGGAAACTCAAGCCATGGTAGGCGCATGACAGTTGGTACACCTTTGCCGTGACTGACTTGTCCCCAGGAAAAATTCAGTAGCAGGAATCTGCGACTCATTAACAAACTTCCGAGGGATTCTGGAGGGTGACCAAACGGGTCGGAACCCGACGACAGCGAAGTGAGACGTGAAATGTCTTTCCTGATTAAAAGTCTGGCAGGGACTCTTCTTTTTGCCATCCTTAGCTTCACAGTACATCATGTGACGAGTGAGGCGGACGAATCTGCAGCGGCCGTTTTTTACCCGGCAGGTCTGAAGTCGTCAGAGGCCGCAGGAAGGTCCTTCCACAACCCGAAAGCTTCGACAAACAAAACGACCGCCAGCGCTTTTCAGGAATTTGTGGAACAGTTGGAGGCTGCGCGGACCGCTGCTGCAGCCATGCCGGGTTACACTGCCCTTCTGGAGATGCAGGAAGAGGTGGGCGGGGATCTGCGACCTGTTGATCACATTGAATTTAAGATGCGTCGCGAACCATTCAGCGTCTATATGCGGTGGACTGACAGTGAGCAGGAGGCGCTCTACGTCGATGGCGAGAACGACAATCGGCTGATTGTCAAACCCACTAAAGGGTTGGCCGCATTTCGCAGAGTTTGGCGTCTCGATCCGGATTCGAGAATGGCAAAGCAAACTTGCCGGTATGCGATTACGGATGCCGGCATCGAAAAACTGGTGATCCGAATTCAGGCATTCTATGCCAGGCCGAATTTGGTCGGCGTGGCCGAATGTATAAAGGAACAGCTCTCCGTTTCGCGGAACAACCTAACTGTCTTTGAAGTAAGGTTCCTGGACGAAGCCGCAGTTCCTGAGTACAGCGGAAGCCGCTTTTGCTTCGATGGGGACACCGATCTGCTCATTGCAGTCGATAATTATGGATGGTCCGAAGATGGCAAGCCACGGCTCATCGAACACTATTATTACGATCAGATTGAAATCCTGCCTGAACCGACCGAAGACGTGTTTGATGAGGCGAACCCGGAGTATCAGTTCGTCGCGCGCTGAATGCGGCCCTATGCCCGCATCGCAGACACGGGCGACTTAATTGATCGCGTCGCCAT
>JAGQQS010001008.1 GCA_020426105.1 Planctomycetaceae bacterium | reverse complement strand
AAAGTCGCGATTTCGTCGTGGGCGGTCTGTGTTTGCTTAATGACCAAGGTCTGTGATTTTTCTTCGACAGCTATGAGACCACGACCTTCGGACGTCCATGATTCCGGTTGCACAGTAGCTTTGATAAGTTCGGTCAGAGGGGCAAAATCTGCTTTGACATTCAAAGAGATGGACTTCGTTTCCGGAAGTGCCGACTCAGAATTCGCTCCGAGCTCGTCACCCGATTTTTCAGATGACTCAGGCGCGTTTACTGGTTGCTGAGCTGAATCAACAGCAACCGATGATTGACTGGCAGTTGCAATTACCGCCTTTCGATTAACGACCAGGTCCGCCACCGGGTACACACACAAAACGAAGGGTGCTTCTGGCGAAGCAACCTTTCTTTCTGGCATGTCCCTGACAGCCCCCGGAAATTTTCCGTTCACTGAGACCAGGTTGCCATTAGATTTTTCTGCATCCTTATTTGAACCGTCGGACTCAACAATGAAACCGACGCCCGTCAGTGTAATGACAGCTCTCCTGTCGACTCCAGTGACTACGTCATCGCCAGAACTTCCAGCACGAGAAATCTTCGCAGTCCCATCAACTGTCGAACCGGTCCGCGTCACGGTGATCATGTCCCCGTCCTTGATGACTCGATTCAGCCTGCCGGATGTATCCCGTTGCAAAGCCAGCAGCGACATGGACACTGGAATTGATTTCCCTGAGAGGATATCCGGATTCGTAATTTCGATTGAAACACCGTCAGCATTCTCTACGCCTCCTGCGATAGCGAGTGCGTCCAGCAGCAGGATTTCCTGATCGAGTGGATGCCAGCCGGGGTTCCTGAGTACTCCGAACACACCGAATGATGGCGGGCCGGGAAGTGAGTGGAATTTGTCCATCGCTTGTTTTGAATCGGCGAATTGCAACACCACTTCATCACCCTCCTGATGCAACTCCAGGCCATACGGGTGAAAGATGGCAGTCAACGAATCACCCAGTGATTTGTTCTCAGAATGGAAATCCACCACCGGAGGTCTGTCAAAAATACGCTGGGAGATTTGATCATGGAGCGAATTCACTTTAATCCTGAGTCCGTGGACCTGCTCCACGGAACGGAGCACTTCGACGAGAGTGGTGTTCGTATAGTCCAGCGACACAACGCGTCGCAATCGGGCAGTCGTCACAAGTTCCTGCACATGCTTGACAACCGCTGATTTGTTACTGGCAACGGTGTTGGGTTGCCATCCACGTAGGAAGCCATCAACTTGCTGTCGCCTCGATGCCGTGTTCGCTGCAGATTCTTTTGCGAGGATCACGGCCAAATATTGGGCTTGTACGCGCGAGTCCGCTGTTCGTGGAAGCTGCTGAAGAGCCTCGCCGAAATTTCTGTTGGCCGTTTCACGCTGCTCAGGCGACAGGTTTTTGTTAAGTTCTGGAAGCCCCGCATCGAAATGCTGCAGGATGAGTTCCTGAAACACGAATTCCGGCAGTCCCGAAATTATTGCCTCACTGACCACTTGCTTTCGATCGATGTCAGACAATTCGGTCGCGGCCTCGAGGGTTCCCCAACCCCGGCCCATAAACTGTTCTACGGTAATCGGTTTGTCGTTCAGGAACAGGATCACGGTCTCGCCCTGAATCGCCAGGTTCGGCGAAAGAACGAAGGCATCATCAAGTCGAATGGTTGCTTCGAGCGGCAGCTTGACGATCTCAGCGGGATGCACCAGTATTTCGTCATCCGGCATCACGAAAATGTTCGGATCCACGCCGCGTTTCGCGCGCTCAAGGTTGATGCGAATGACGGAAGGTTGAGTTTTCTTCTCAGCATTGCGGACGACAGTAACCTTTTCTGCTGCTTCATCTTGCGGTCCACCAGCCAGTGAAATGACATCGAGTAAACGTACTCCCGCACGAGAATGGTATGATGTCGGCTGTCGGACCGCCCCTTTGATGACTATTCCTACAGGCACACCGTCGGCGAGTACTGGTGAGCGGCCAGCCGCATCGAGTTGTTGGAGATATACGGAGTATCGTTCAAGATACGTCGTGAGAGCCTGCGTTGTTTCATAAAACGATGACTGGATTTCCTTGTTGCTCCAATTGCCGATCAGTTCGTTCGCCGCTGCCTCAATCTGCAACCGGAACCAATCTTCGCGGAGCTGATCGTCAGTAAGTGTGCTTGTCAGAAATTGCAGGGTCTCTCGTTGGGTCCTGAGGAAATCGGACTCGAACATTTTCCGAGTGTGTCTGAGATTTCCGTCCATTAGTTCGCGATCTTCCGGCGATTCGGAAAATGGCGGAGATCCAGGTCTCTGGTAAGACTTCCAGTGCGGAAATAGTCGCGGCCGATACAGGGGTCGAATTTCACCCGCAGCAATCGCGCGGGCCTCCGTCCGATGGATTGCATCGGCAATTCGGTCCTGTGCTTCCAGCCAGACGCCCTGCACCGGCCGTCCTGTGCGCAGGTACTGGTCTCGTGCAAACACAAGAGCAGCCAGCGAGGTTGTGGACATCGTCCCTGACGGACAATCCACGACGTGCTTAACGACTTTTTCAACGTCCCACGGTTCGCCGTCCGGTTTTACCCATTCGGCGTCCGGCGGCAGGTATTTTGTCAATGCGATCAGCGTCCATGGCGGAATGCTTTTGGGGTTCACCGTCATCTGCAAGTGCCTGATCATGTCGCCCATCGTGATCGTGCCGTCTGCTGTTGCAAATTTCGCGTCGAGCGGAACGTCGTTCATGGCCAGGCTTGCCACAAATTGCTCCGCATGACCATCGAACCACAACGGAGCGGGGGTCGGATTGGGCTTTCCGCCGAACTCAGTCTTTTCGAACCATGGCTGGCCAGGAAACGATTTGCAATTCCGCAGCCAATCGAGCGCCGTTACCGCTTCGTCACCGTCGCGAACCAGGAAGTCACGGCGCAATGCCGCGAGCCCGTTCATAAACTGCCACGGCGTCCGCTGATCGGTCATCAACAACCGTCGCTGAGCGGCCGCACGAGCGTCCCAGATGAGCTTCACCAGCAGACCGGAAGAGGGTTTGCTGATCCATCGGGGAAGCGGAAGCGCCGGGACGCGGAGGGATGTCGATTCCGGCGTTTCAACAATCGGTTGATCCTTTGGCTTCACTGTTGATATTGATTCTCCGTGGTTGGCCACAACTTGAGAACTCACTGGATCACCTACTACCCCGATGCCGTCACGGAGCGGTTGATCGACAATCTCGTACGGCGATGAAATGAGTGTTACTTCGAGTGTGAACAGAATAGCCTGACTCTTACCATCGCTGCTTGATGTTAACCCGGAAAGCCATAACGTCTGGTCGTCCTGAAGTTCCACGAGCGTTTGGACTTGCTTCGATTCGATCACCGGCACTTGAATCCGTTTCGGTAATTTTCCAGAACTTCGCGACATGGCGACGGTATGCGTCTTCGATACCGTTTCTATTCTACTTACGCATTGCAGCCTGATCAGTCCGGCATCAAGAACTGTCGGAGTAACACGAAGTGTCATCCCATCGATCACCATGCGAATCGTCGGTTCATCTTTCTCATCGAACCCAATGATGTACGGCTTCATCTCGCCCACATGAGTCATCCTGGTTTGTCCGTTGAACGACTGAATCTGCAGGCTTTCAACGCTAAGACAATTGGTTTTCGAACGAGCCAGCTCTTCGATTGCCCGAACCAGGTAGCGTGTAACAATTCCAGTTGTCCCCATTTGAATTGTCTTTACGGCGGATTGTTCGGACTTCGCATCGGCAACAGGGGCCTTGGTGATATCCGAAAACGGTTCCTCCATTTTCAGCGACGACATCAAAGCGTTGATCTCTTCGGCGGATCCTATGATGCTGCGGACGGTGACCTGAAATCGCTTGAAGCCGAACTTTCGAAAGCGATCCATTTCCTCTTTCAACTTCGCATGACCTATATCCGACTGCACGACTGTCAGTTGATCGCCGTCAATTGAAATCGAGGACAGCTGACGGGGTGGAGGCGGTGCGAGGACTGAGTGGGACTCAGCGACCTTTGGAAGTGCTGGAAATCCTTGTGGCATCTCCATCACCGGCGAGACTGCTCTTTCGAAAATGCCCACCAAAGACTCACGCGCTTCTTCCGTGGAAATCGACTCATCCGCGGCGAGTCGAGTCAGCAACTCACCTACATCGTAGACTTTTGTCGAAACTTGGACTTGCGGTGCTGACGCGGCCGCTGATTCGCGTGCATTGATTGCACTATCGGATTCAGTTTCCAATGGCGGTTGCTCTTCGGACGCTGGCTGCGCCACCGCACCTGGCAGCACGACAAACGCCAGCGCTGCAATCATCAGCCAGCACCAGAGTGGGGTTCGCTTTTTCAGTCCGTTTTTCAGCGACATGATTC
>JAGQQS010001007.1:1179-3203 GCA_020426105.1 Planctomycetaceae bacterium | reverse complement strand
TGATTCCATGGATTGCGTGCTGGACCGAAAACGGAAGTTTCTGTCGATGAGCCCATCGCGAATTCGTCCTGATTGAGCTTACCGATGATGACACCATCTTCAGCGCGGATCCGCTCAACAACATGGGCATCATACGGAGGACGAAAGTCTTTCAGCATCCGGCTGCCGCATGTTGTCGGTCGATTCAGCTGACAGATGTTGTCCTTGATACCGATGGGCAAGCCAGCCAGACGCCCCACACGCTCCCCGAGACTTCTTCTCCGATCAATCTCGCTCGCCTGCTGCAACGCGCCCTCAGCATCGACATCCACAAACGCGTTTAATTCGCCATTCAGGGCCGCAATGCGGTCGATGCATGCCTGTGTCAGCTGCGTGGCGCTGAGTTCACCTGAGTTTAACTGACGAATGAGTTCGCGAGTAGATTGACGGTTCATTGGAGTTTGGCACAGTGATTACGAGGACGAGTCATCAGACCTGTTGGGCTGGCGGAACGAAATCAATCGCATCTGACGACGCGAGTCAGGGTTTACCATCGTTTTCAAACTCCAGCCGACGCTGACGTTCATCGCGTCTTGAAAGTTCGCGATACAGCAGACTCGGTTGAATATCGGAGTTGCGCTGATACTTCCCCGTGGCATATTCCGTAATTGCTCCCGCGACGGTGTGATAGAAGATCTGACACACCTGAACGCCCGCATAGATCCGCACCGGCTGCACAGCCAGCATTTCGAGCGTCCAGAATCCGCAAAAGCCCACATCACCGAAACCCGCGGTAATATGCACAAACATGCCCAGGCGTCCGATGGACGAACGACCTTCGAGCATGGGGACCAGGTTTCTGGTTTCGGTGTATTCGACGGTGCGTCCGAGATACATCTGATTGGGTTCCAGGACCAGTCCTTCGGGAGGGATCGTGATCCGGCGATAACGATTGGCGCGCTTCATATCCAGCACGATTTCTTCGTACACAAGCAACTCATCATGCAGCCGCAGGTTATAGCTGTTCGGATTTAACTGATCCTCAATGAAGGGCTCGATCCGGATGTCACCACCCAGTCGAGCTTTGATTTCGCTGCCGCTCAGAATCATGAAGCACCTGCCGTCTCGAAGAACTCGAAATCGGCCTATCATTACAGGGTAGAAATTTAAGTACAGCCCGAATCACCCGACACCAGCATACCTCGATGTCCGCAGCGTAGGTGACGCACGGTCAGGATTCAACCAGGCCAAACACCTTCGCGTGCTCTGCCGATCCGTCCGGGAATCGTTCAGGTTTCAAGTGCTGCAGGTCTGCTGCAATTGAATGGTCCTGCTGCCTGAAGAACATTGAGATTGCTTGTGAGATTTGGTGGGGCTGCACATTCACGTGGCCTGTCCAGCGGGCCTGTGTGTCCGGCAGCAAAGGCGGTGTAGGGAAAATCCGGGCCTTTGAGCCCGATTTGCCCCCCTGCACTCATGGAGGGCTTTTACAATGTATAATGACGCCCGAGGATCACTTTGGAATTCAGGCCCTACCGAGTATAGTCAGCCGGGTTTGAAGTTTTGATGACCGAAAGCAGGGAATTCGTGGAAGACACAATTCAGAACCAGCAACCTCCGCGATTCGTGGTGCGATATGGCACGATGAGACTGTTGGGTGATTTCGAAGGCCGAAGGGGAACCGTGCTGCGGCGCGGTGATGAAGTCGTCGTGCGCTCCGAACGCGGAGTCGAATGGGGAACCGTCCTGTGTCCGGCGACAGAGCGCACAGGGGAATATCTTGGGGGGACTCGCTCGAATTCAGGACGAATTCTGCGAGTCGTGACCAGCGAGGATCGTAAGTCCCGCGCGGACACGGCCGAACGAGAAAAACAGTTTTTCTCGCAGGCCGCCGCGATGATTTCTGAACGTATGGTCAGGATGCAATTAATTGACGTTGAGCAGATTTTCGGTGGCGAGCGTCTGATCCTGTATTATCTGTCTGAAGGTCGCGTTGATTTTCGAGAACTGGTCAAAGGGATGGCCAGAGAATTCAATACACGGAT
>JAGQQS010001007.1:0-1123 GCA_020426105.1 Planctomycetaceae bacterium | reverse complement strand
AAGCCGTTGTGTTGCAACACACACCTCCAGGAAATGCCGGCCGTTTCCATGAAAATGGCAAAGCTCCAGAAGGCGACTCTGGATCCCAATAAGATTTCCGGCCGTTGTGGACGCCTGAAATGCTGCCTGCGCTACGAATACGACACATACGAACAGCATCGCCGGGAACTGCCGCCGATCGGGGCTACGGTCGTTACCAGGAACGGTCAGGGGCGAGTCATCTCGCAGGAACTCCTTGCCCGCAAACTCGTCGTAGTATTTCCGGACGGCCGACGCGTTATGACTGAGGAAAGTGACATTGTTACCGTCGTTTCCCGAGGCGGAAAAGGTCGACCGGTCGAAGAGCGCGACGGTGATGAAAATACATGAGTGAGTCTTTTAACTGATGGAAAAATCATGTAGACTCGCGGGGATCAGTAAAGAAACGGTTAATTTTGGCATTCCTCGCCGCACAGGACGTTTCGAATGGGCTCAACAGCCAGTTATCCAAAGTCCAGAACGTATCATCCCAATGCGTTCAAGTTTGTATACTCCGCGCTTAGATTTACTCAGGAGAGACTTGGTCGGGACCGCCAGTCCGAAGTGACCGGACACATCAGCGGTCCGGAACTGTTGGATGGACTGCGAGTCCTCGCGTTGCAGCATTTCGGAATGCTGAGTGCCGTCGTCTTCAGAAAATGGGGAGTCAAATCAACCGATGATTTTGGACATATCGTTTTCGAAATGATCGAACTCGGTGAAATGCGTCGCACGCCGCATGATCAACTTAGTGACTTCTTCGACGTTTATGATTTCGACAAGGTGTTTCAGGACGATTACGTCCCTGAGACGTCTTCGGCTTTCAGCAAATAGTTGCCGTCGACATGCTGCTGTGACACGTGCGAAGGCGACTTCGCCGGGCGTGCCCAGGAAACTCCCAAAGAATCTCATGCGGTGCCTGGTTGGGCGGGCGAAGCTCCTGCTGAGGCGCAAGAAACGCGGAACTTGTACACTGGCACTGCTCGGCAGGAACCTCGCCCGCCCTGTTTTCGGACAGACCACCAGTGCAATGTCAGCCTTGAAATGAGGGATTGTATTTCGTAGGCCGGAACCGAGCGCCAGCGAGTTCCGGCAATTCGTGGGC
>JAGQQS010001006.1 GCA_020426105.1 Planctomycetaceae bacterium | reverse complement strand
AGCTGCGTTTCCAGCTGGATGCGTCGATTTTCTGATTCCTGCTGCTTCGTCAACTCCTCTTTTGAAGACACACCCGATCGCGCGAGGACTGCGCTGCGGCGAAGTTCAGCCGCTTCCATCTGATGTTGAGCATGGGTCCCGTCGCGATGCCTGGCGTCTGCCTCGACCAGCAGCCTGTTCTTCTCGGTACGATCACGGTCGTGAGTTCTGAGTTCCAGCTGCCATGCCGTGAGCACGTCCAGTGGCCGTGTGAAATTTAACTTCTTTGCATTTGTCAGTCGGCTTCCTAATTGCTCCACACGCACCCGCATCGCCTCAAACATCCGTCGCAGGCCTTCAACTTCCGGTGCCGAATTGCGCCATTGTGTCAGCATCTCCCGCACTTCCTGGATACGTCGCCACCAGTCAAACGCCAGTTCGATTTGTACCGTTTCGTCCATCCCCAGCGATGTCAGCAAGCGACACCATTCCTGCCGGTGTTCGTTCACGTTTTGCTGAGCTGACGTATATCTGTCCCGCAGCATTTGCAATCGCATCCGCCGGGAAGCGGTACGTGTCTGTCGGCGTTGCAACACTTCGAGATCCGCAATCCGCGCCGAACAATCCCCGATGCGATCCACCATTTCAGCCGTTGAAGACCGCCAGTTTTCCGCATGCTCCTGTCGTCCCGAAAAACGGTCGGCCAGAGACATTCTGGCGATACGCTCCTGCAGCAGTCTCAGTTGACGGTCAGCCTGCCGGGCTTCATCTGCGATATCATCGAGCTTGATGCCGACCTTCGCGTCAAAGTTGTTGCGGAGACCATTTCGCACGCCCCACCACATAATGCCGGCAAAACCAAACGCGGCGGCAGCCAGCGCCCCTCCAAGTGAACGACGCGATTCGCCACCCAATGAGAATGTGGCGATCCCGAACAGGCACAGGGCTGCGCCAATCCACCCCATCGTCGTGATGGTCTTGTCAACCCACGCAGGAATTGTTTCGTCGGTATCCACACGTTCAATCACGCGCCGCACCGTCTGGATTTTCAACGCCAGCTGTTCTTCCTGCAGCCGCAGACGTCCGAGGTTTTCCAGTTCCTTCAGTCGCGACTGTTCCCGATCAATCGCTTCTGATACGGGAATCCCGACAGCATCCAGCTGGGCATTGAGTTCTACCAGTTCCCGCTGACTGCGCTTGGTCATACTCCGCAGCCATCGCCGCAGTTTACCTCGCCTTTGCAGCGCATCCTGGTAACGTCGCGCGGCTGCCAGCAGTCGATGATGTGCGGCCGGTGACGTATCGATCGAATTCAATCGCTCTACAGACCAGCCACTTCCCAGCTGCGTCATCTGATGATTGAGTTCACGCCGCAGCTCGGACGACCGATCTTCTGCATTTCGAATCTGATCTTCAATCTGACGCAACCAGTCACTCTGATCCACGAGACTCTGGATCGCGTACCGCTCTTTGTCGAACAGGGGATCCGTTTGCAGACGCTCCGCCTGAGCCCGCAGCTGCGTCGCCTGTTCGTTGAGTTTATCGCGGCGACTGGCGGCTTCGACAATATCTTTCTCAGCGGCCACGAACAACTTTAACGCTTCCGTTGGGTTCGTGGGGACGACCGGCAGCCGCGACTGTTCCTCCAGCAATTCTCGAATGCGCTTCCACGGCTTGTGGCAATTCTGCAGAAATCGCAAGCCCCTCAGTTCATTTCTGACATCTCCTTCACGATGCTGAAGTTCTTCAATTTCCTGAATCAACTCCTGACGCCGCCGAGTCAGCCGCGCGTGCTGATCCCGCGCTGCACCGGTATTCCTGCGTTTGGTCGACAGGGTTGCATAGCGATCGAAGAGCTTAGGAATCCGTCCCGAGCGATTGTCTGCGCCAAACATTGCTGTGCGGCGATCTTTCACATCCGCCAGCGCGTCCAGAATCTGACGCCCCTGAGGTCCCAAAGACAAACCATAGATGTATTCTGCAACCTGGTTGGTTCCAAGGGTCGCAAGTTGCTGCAATTCGCGAACACCCACCGCAAAAATGTCGGTGTAAACCTCCTCGCTGGTGTCAGCAAGGATACTCTGCAATGCAAGATTCTGTTCGAGCCCGTCCGGACCGCCGGAAATCCGGAGACGTCCCCGTCCGTCCAGTTCTGCACGTCGATGAATTCGCCAGGTTCGCCCCCCATGTTCACACCGCACTGCTCCACGCCACGGCTGCTCCGCGTCAGGACGATGAAACGCCGGTTCCGCCGACAGCGGCTCGTAACCATAGAGCGTCGATCGGATAAAACGCATCAGCGTTGTCTTGCCGGCTTCGTTCGGGCCGTAGATTACGTTGAGCCCTTTCGGATCCAGACGCAGCAGCAGGTTACGCCAGATGCGAAAGCGATCGATATCGATTTCAGTCAGCTTCATGCCAATATCCTATGGTTGACCGCTGGTCCGGTATAATCGCATTCAGTCATCGGACTCGTCCCCGGATTCATCATCATGGTACTCAGCATCGACCTCTGCCGAATCGTCCCCATCGTCAGAAAGCTCAGCCCGCTCGACCTCCTGCCCGTCAGCGATTTCAGAGTCCGTCTCGTCAATACCTGATTCTTCGTCTTCGTGTTCGCCGGTGACACCAAAATCAGGGGCAAACCACGTCGCGCCATCAGTCCGCAGTCTTGCCAGTATCTGCTCCGGATCAATTGATGGCAGCAACGCTGTCATTCGCTGTCTCCACCCGGCAGAAAGTTCCTGATTGGTGTCGATGAGAGTCTGCAGCGCATCGTCTGTCAGCACCCGCGGTCGCGCGACTATTTGCTGAAACTGATCCGCCAGCCCCGTTGGAGGATCGCCCGTCGGCCACGCATTGGGAAGTGACCGGATATCATGCAGTAAACGAATGGTACGACCTGTGTGTTTGAGCTCATCCAGTTCAACTGCAGCTGCAATATCCAGATCGTTGCGGGCCAGCTCCTGTAAGACCGGCAGAGCCCCTCGAAGAATCCACTGAACTGACCAGATGCGGTCTGCCGCTCCCGGCTTCTGGGCCAGCAGCAGCGTTTTCATCTGCTGCAGAATCGAAGACAGATTCGTATGCGACGCAACTTTGACTTCAATCTGCTTCCAGTCGACACTACTTGAATCGACTGACGAGATCCGGACTTCACCCGAGGCGGATACTTCGACCAGCGAACACGCTCCACCCGAGGCCTCCATTTGACTGCGTGGCTGAGTCGTCCCGGGACAATGAACCACACCTTCGTCACGCCATAACGTGGTACGCCCCAGCTCTCCCGTCAGCGCCAGAAAATTCAACTTCCCCTCATGGAGCATTTCATCCACATAGCGCATGAAACCCGGATCGAGTGAGGGATGCGCATCCGCCGGTCCGGATTCCAGAGTTTCCACGGACCGCTTGATACTCCGCCGACCGGAATCCAGTTTGCGCGGCAACTCGCCCTGTTCAACATCGATCGAACGCCAGACCCGAGTTGACTGGTCCTCGGACTCGCCGGAATCAGATTCCGTGAGCTGTTCACCGGATGTCAGGTTAGACACGGATGCGGAGAGCGTCTCGTCCGACGCGGATGCCGCCATCGCCGCCATCCTTCGCGATTCTTCATATTTTGACTTGCTGACGACGCCGATGCGAAATGGCTGAATTCCGTCTGTAACTTTCGCGATCACCTGAATCCCAAACGCATCCGCCTCACCAAACCAAATCGACGATGAAATGGTCGTGGCCAGTCGATCCTTTACATACAATTCTTCCGGCTCTGGATTCGAGCTATAGCAGACAACGACGTTGTCAGGCATCTCAGGTATCCCACGCCACGCCTCAGGGGGATCTGAATCCCCGGGCAACACGAACACCTGGATGTCATGCTCGGCCAGTCGCCGAACTCCCTTCAACAACGCCAGCCTCGCACGCAGACTGCGGTCCGCTTCAATGAACACGTTGCCGGAAAGCAGCAGAAAGTCCACATCGTGCCGGATCGAGGCGTCAATCACCTCTTCAAATGCATGCAACGTGGCATCTTCAAAAGCAAACCGCAGTTCATCGGTGATCGCTTCCGTCGTCTGCACGCTGACCGGAACATCCAATCGCAGATTGGCGGCGTGTATGAATCGCTGCGGCTCAAATGCCATCGATCAGACTCCTTTCCGACTCTCGCTAAGAACAAACGACTGCATCCTGACCGCCGTTGAACGCGACTCCGAAATTACAGTTGCAACGCGTCCCGGAAATCACCTCAACTTCCGCATTCGTGGCACGCCACGAAGATTCGGTAAGCTGCCGCTGACTGCGGAGTCTAATGAACCTGCGAGTCTGGGGAAAGGCTTCCCAAGTGTCAGAATTGGGGCTTTTTATCGATTCAGTGCATTCAGGTAGCCAATGGTTACGCGACGACGCCTCCAAATACCGGTAGACAGGAAAGACACGTGCAACAAAAGCGATGCATCACTCTCTGAGTGATGCATCGAGATTGACGATAATCGTGTTTTCAGGCTCTGTCACGGCGAATGTGAGGCCCGATCACCTTGCGTCGCAGGAGTCTCAGCGAGCCTTTGATCAGGTAGGTGGTACATTTTCTACGGAAACTGCGATGGCAACGATGCAAAGATCTCGATGATATCATTGGGATCCTGGCGGTTTCCGGAAGGACCTTCGACTGGCAATATTTACAGGACTGGGCGGAGCAACATGGAACGTCGGACATCCTGAAACAGCTCATGAGTGCAGTGCAGGACCTGAATCTGCCGCCGGAATTGATGCCGTAGACATCGCGGAATTTTCGGCGGCTGGCGGGGAGTCGCTGCAACTTTCAGTCAGATTGTCCGCAGGCAGGCAAGTTGCCTGCACCACGGGAAAATCGACACGTCATCTTTGGGGCCCATCGATTACTTCAGCAATTCTGGAAAGAATTGTGAAAAACTTCTGGGTAGACCACGCCCCGATTTCGCACTGAGCAGCAGATTCCTCAGATTTTTCAGCGTTTTCTCCTTTCCAGAGGGACGCTGTGAGATCTGCTGGGCCAGTTCTGTGTCTCAGAAAAAGGGCAAAATCCATGCGATTGGGTTCCTGGTTGAGCAATTTGCCGTCGAAAGTCTCAAGACAACTTTCTCCATCGGGCCGTCGCATCCGTCGCCGGCGTTCAAACCGGATCTCCCACGCGATCCACGAACTCGAAACCCGTACCCTGCTGGCCGCCGTCAGTTGGGACGGCGGTGGTGGTGACCTGAACTGGAGCAACGCAGCCAACTGGGACACCGATTCGCTGCCAGACGCAGACGATGATGTGACGATCGCATCCGGATTCGGGGCGATTCAATATTCGAGCGGATCCGACACGGTGAACAGCATCACGTCCGCCAGCCCTTTCACCCTGTCCGGCGGCACACTGACTGTTTCGACAACTATCGATGTTAGCACTGACTTCATCATTTCCGGCGGTGCTCTTGCAAACGCAACCATCCTGAGCGGAACGACCACGGTCACGGGCGCGGGCGGCGTGCTGAATGGCGT
>JAGQQS010001005.1 GCA_020426105.1 Planctomycetaceae bacterium | reverse complement strand
AGCGGCAGGGACTCGTGGCCTCGTCCACTACGATTCATTTTTTGTTTCAACAGAACGCCAGGTTCATCTCACGTCCGGATCACGCTCACAAGCATGGAGTGACTTCCTGGCTCAAGCAAATGTCGGATCGAGCCGTGTGGTACGAACGGCAACGCAGTGAAGCTCTTGATGCAGCAGAGTTCTTGACAAATCTGCTTTCGCCCACCAGCCTGGAAATCTCGCGACTTCCAACGCCGGGAAAGCAGGTCATTTTGGGCTTGGGCCTGGACATGGCTTCGCGGCGTTGCCTTTTCGGGTTGTCCAATGCGGGGTGTAGTGGCTCTAACATCTCATGTGGAGTGTGCTGTACTCGAGCGGTATCGCCATTTTTGCAGGGTAAGAACTATTCGATCAGCAATTCCGGCGGCGCATCAAGCCGGATTGAACTCATGTCCGACTCCCACGTGATCTTAAGTGGTGTGGATTCCGGCCTCGAAAATTCTTCCGGGAACTCGACCGGTGGCCCGACAGATTCAAGTGTGAATGCGTAATCGCCGGTTTCCAGCCACAGCGGCTCCGTTGCTTCGGAGTTATAGAGAACGAAAGTGCCGTCTGCCGCGGTATTCGCAAAGCCGAGTATTTCAAATCCGTCGGCTACACTGCGATGAATCGTCACCCGGATATCACTGCTTACGTTCGAGCCGAACGTCAACGTGCCAGGTGTGCCACCTTTGGCAGGCGATGCTCCGCCGCCGCAACCGGCCAGCACGGCTACAACGGCAGACAATGCAAGACCTCTGATGAATGTCAACATAAATCCAATTCCTCTGGCTCCGCAATTCGCCGATTTTCACCCGTTTATGGCTTGGCAGGAATTAACCCCAGCCAGTTTCGAATCGATGGAATACGGCTCAGCAGCAGCCACTCCAGCAGCAGCACAAACACCAGAGATGCCGCGAACAATGGCAGACAGATTCCGAGCAGCACGATGATTGAAAGCAGCCCCAACGAAACTCGCGGATTCAGCATCGGTTTCGGTGCGCCGAGGACTCCCTGATCACGTCGGCGCCACCAAAGGACGGCGCCACTCACGGAAAGCAGCACAAGCCCCAGCGTCGTCAGAGCTCCGAGTAGTTGATTGAACCATCCGAACAACGCGCCTTCGTGCGCTGCAATCCCGAAGCCAACAGCGCGATCGACCCAATGCCGATCCTTGAAATCTTCGCGATTCAACGTGGCCCCGGTTTTCGGGTCAAGATCAATCGTGACTCGACGTGTTCGATTCGCCGTGTTGGACTTTGCATTCCATTTGGGCGATCGACCGCCGGGCGCCGAAACAATGACGGGAGCATCCAGCTTCAGCGGTGCCACGTTCGCCACCATGATATCCAACACCGCCAGATCGATTGGAGTTGTCTGAGTCGCGCCCTTTTTGCGACGTGAACCGCCGTGTTCGCTGTGTTCGCTGTGTTCAGCAGCACCGTTGTCGTCGCCCTCACCGGACTTCTGACGACTGCTGTTAGCCCAGTCCTGTTTAACAACTGCAGTACCCGTGACCTGCCGAACCTGTTTGAAGTAGTCACCCCAGAACTTTGCCCACGGCAGACCGGTCAGCAAGAGAAAGATCGCGCAGAACGAAATCCACATCCCAACGACGCTGTGAATGTCGCGCCAGAAAATACGCGAACCATTGAATAACCGCGGATAAAGCACGCCACCCAGACCCTTCGCATTCCGAGGCCACCACAGAAACAGACCGCTGATCAGCAGGACAATCGTCCAACAGGCCGCCAATTCGACGAGATTCGAACCGCGATCCCCCATCAAAAGCTCTCCGTGCAGCCGAAAGATCCATCGCATCAGCCGTGAATTTTCAGGCACGGTATGCAGAATCTGCAGTGATTCCGGATGGACATACACGCGCATCGGCGTCTCACCGCTCTTAACAACAACGCGTGCCGAGGACGAATCAAATTCCGGCAGTTCGTAATTGACGAACGACGATCCGGGAAATGTCGCCAGCGCCGCCGCGACTTGTTGTGAAGCGGACTTCATGTCACCAGTGAGGTGAAGATTGTCGTAATTCCGATCATTCCATGCTTCGATCTGAGGTTTGAATAGATAAATCAGGCCGCTGATCGAGAGCACAATTACGAACGGAATGCAGAACAATCCCGCATAAAAATGCCACCGCCAGACGGCCCTGTAGTCGGGCCAGGATTTTGTAGACATATTAAAACTCGCCTGCGACTTCACCGCCGTTGCGGCTATGAATGGCTCGATGCGTGCCGGTGTCGATGTTGTCACTCAGGAACCTGACGGCTCCATCGCCGAACAGCACCTGCGCACCACCGGTATGCCAGCTGCG
>JAGQQS010001004.1 GCA_020426105.1 Planctomycetaceae bacterium | reverse complement strand
GCACCCTTCGGGCCATTTGGCTATTGGTTCCGGACCCCTTTTCTGAGACCGCGTCAAAAAACACCATCGGCAAGTATTGCCTGCGCCACGACGTCGCCTGGATTTGGGCGAGCTCCCGCCGGAGATATGATGCGTTTGTAAACCAGCAAGTCAATTTTCTCGCTGATAAATCTGGTGGAACCGTCGCAAAAAACAGCGCAGACACCGCCGGAGTGATTGGAACTGGGCCAGGGACTGCGGCCCTCACTTCCCACGCGTACGCCGTTGATCACACAATCGGGAAAATTCGGATCGAGAGGTGGATCTTCATAGTATGACGGGCCAGCTCCGTCCAGCCGCTCAATCGGCAATACGAACGTGCAGCTGCGGGCGTCCGGATCGCCCCACATCTGAGCCGGACTTTCCAGGCCCCCGGCGTGCAGGTTTTCTGTAGCAAGCAGGGTTTGGCTCGTGCCGTCATAAATCTCATCCATGGATAAACTCTGATTTCGCTCCGACTTAAACTTTCCTTTGGAACGATGAATCACTTCACGCCACATGACTCCCGTGCGACGTGTGAGATCATTGTCCTCCTCATCCCCGACCGTCCCGTTGCTGTTCCAGTCGATCTTGACGTTGTCGAACTCGTGATAGTTGCCGTTTTGATTTCCCCAGCCTGTGGTACGATTGAGTTCCTCGACGGAATCAATTCCCGCATATCCGGCATTCACGACGTAGCTGAGTGCTCCGGGCCGATCATTGGCGGTGTCATCATCGGGGCAGGTGAGGATGCGCATATTAAATGTTTTGATGAGCTGGTCATTGACGCCTTCACTGTGACGCAGGTCGAAGTCCCAGCGGTCATACAGATCACGGCGGTCGATGAAGGGCAGCATATTAACGACCCAGCTCCAGAGTGCCGCAGGATGGGACGAAGTCACGGGCATCAATTTGTCGTCGCCCCATGTGCCATAGGCAGGAAGTCTGCCAGATGTTTCTGTTGCGGCAAAGCCATGCAGTCCGATGCCGATCTGACGCAACCTATTGAGGCACTGCGTTCGTCGGCTTGCCTCGCGTGCCGACTGAACCGCTGGCAGGATCAAAGCCATAAGTAAGGCGATGATTGAGATAACCACCAGGAGTTCTATCAACGTAAACCCTGATTGCCGAGGGTGGGAATGATTGAATTCCCTGTTCGAGATCTGTCTTCGCATAGCAAACATCCCCCTGGATGACAGCGACACGTCCACACCTGGAGCGCACTGATTATGCAAGACTTGACGCGAAACTTCTATCCCGCCTGGCGAAAGAATTCGAATCTCGACGAAAATTACTAAGCCATCGTCTGTTGTAGATCCGGAACTGACGACAGACGGTGGCTGCTGATGACGAAACGCATCCTGTCCAGGCGTGGTACCCGATAATTTCTGGTCTGGATGCAACATCATCATCTTTGTAGGCTTCCCGGCTCGACATTGAGTTCATCGGTACGACAGTTCGAAACAGGCCACAGGATGAGCGATTCACTGGCACGGCAGATTCTCACAAAAGCCGGTATCTTTGCAGGGAAAACCACCAGGCGCGCCAACCTGCAGCAGTTGGTCAACGATCTGCGGGTGCAGCCGATAAAAGGGGAGCTGATTCGAATTGGTCCGGCTGGCGACGGCGGTTACCTTGTACCAGACGATCTCGAGGGCATCCGACACTGTTTTTCGC
>JAGQQS010001003.1 GCA_020426105.1 Planctomycetaceae bacterium | reverse complement strand
CGAAACGGAAGCAGAAATTACTTTGCAAATCCACCATGCCTGTTGTGACGGGATCGGGGCGAGTCAGTTTCTGGAAGATATTGCTGTCTGTTACGCACGAAGGACGACAACAGACGCACCACTGCCTGAGCTCCGCACGCTGCGTCCGGAGTTGCTGCTGACGCGGGCGGATCCGGCGCCACGCCGGACAGGTCAGCTTCCAGGCTCACTACCCCGACGGCTGATGAAGATGCTGCGAGATACGATCGATTTTTTGTTTCTGGAACGTAAAGAAATTCTGCAGCCGATGCCCGGGATTGACAACGATTCTGAGGCCATGGCTTTTAATCTGGAGAGTGAGTATCTGGAACGTAACACGACACGGAAGCTAAGGAATGCCGCGAGTCGCGCGAATGTGACATTGAATGATGTGCTGACCCGCGACCTGATGAAAACACTGGATGAATGGAACATAGAATCCGGAAGGGCGCTGCGAAACAAGCTGATCTGTGTTTTGATTCCCTGCAGCCTGCGCGGACCCATTGATGATCAGCTCCCGGCGGCCAATGTACTGGGCTATGCGTTTCCGGTTCGAAATCGCAGAGAAATGGCAGACGCGCGAACTTTGCTTACTGGTCTCGGAAGCGAAATGAGTGATTTTTTGAAAGCTCAGCACGGCTGGCTGTTCGTCCAGGGAATACAAATGGCGCGCAGGATCCCGGGGCTGATGTCCGTTTCAGCAATGCTCCTTCGATACAGATGCATGAGCACTGCTGTGCTGTCTCATATGGGAAACCGGCTAAACTCCATCAGCAGTCGCCTCAGGACTGACGGAGACACGATCCATGTCGGCAATATGGCTCTGGCGGAGATTCGGTGTGTTCCGCCCCTGCGTTACGGAACCCACGCTGCGATCGCGACCTACACATTCAGCGGCAGGCTGATGATCAATCTGCGATGCGATCCTGAGCGATTCGGAGTCACTCAGACGCGTCAGTTACGGAATCGATATGTTGCCAGGCTTCGACAAACAGCGGAAGAAAGCTGAGACTCATCTTTTCAGCGCTACTCTTCGTGGATTGCTTCGAGCGGCCGCATTTGCGCTGCACGAAGTGCCGGCAGAGCGGCAGCCATCAAGGACAGCAATAGTCCGCACACAAGGTATATTGCCAACAGGCGAACATCAGCCACAAATGCAATGCCATGATCCGTAATGCCCTGAAAGCTGAGGATCGTCAAAAACGACATCAATATGCCCAACATGATTCCCGGCAGGATACCAAGCAGGCCCAGGATGAGCGATTGAAACAGAAACATCCGGAACGCCTGTGACTGCAGCATGCCCACGATTCGCAGCATTCCCAGGTGTCTGCTTTGTTCAATCACATTCATTGTCTGCGAATTGACGATCGCAAATGCCGCAATCACAAGGGCGACTATCAAAATCAGAAACAGGCGGTTTGTAATACCAGACACCATATTCTGAACAAGTTCCTGCAGATCAGACAGCGACTGAAAGATCAAGCCATATTCGCGTGCAACCGTTTTCAATTCTGCTCCAACGACAGACCGCGCGTCATCCTCCACACGAATTCCATAGGCCTGTGCGACCGGCAGGGGAAAGCACTCACCAGCAGCGTGGGCATCCATCTGCAGCATCAATCCTCCGGCGGTATATTCCCTGATGATTCCGACAACTTCCACCACCTGCGCTGCACCGGAGACTTCGACATTGACGGTATCGCCAGTCTTTACGTGCAGAAGATTGGCCAGCACACTCCCCAGCAATGCACCGCCAGAACGCAGGCGTTCCGTCAGATCGTGTTCCCGCCCCTCGATCAGATCAATCGGCAGGGACTCGTAGCCATCGAACATCTGGACGGCAAGCAGACTTGCCCTGCCGTTGACCGCAGCACGGGTAAATGTGACCTCATCGATCATCTTGATGCCCGGGATGTTCTTCAGCCGACCGGCAAGCGCCGCTGGCAGTGGTTCGGCCTCCGACATGTCGATCGTAGGACGACTGGCAAACAGAAGATAGTCGGCTGTTACGGTTCGCTCCATCCATGATTGAATGTTCCCGGTGAGTGAGGTCGTTGTGTTCCCGACACTGACACTGGCAGCCGACACAACAAACAAAACGGCGACGGTCAACGCTGTCCGATCAAAGTTCTCGACCAGCTGTCGTTGCCCCAGTTGTGCTTCGACCGGAAAAAAGACGGACAACGTCCGATAGTAGAAATTGAGACACGGTTTAATCAATTCGGGGAGCAAAAAGGCTGCCCCGACCTCAATCGCAGAGATCGCAATCAGACATGTGATGTCTGCTTTGATGCCGAAGCCGGCAGTGGCAAACATGATTCCTGCGATGAGCAGCGATAGAAGCCCGGCCACTAATGCCGCTTTCCTTGAAAATCGAGATCGTCTGGGAATGTTGAATTTCAAAATTGCCAGCGGCTCTGTATCGCACGCCGCATGCGCGGGATACCAGACAGAAAACATGGTCACGAGCGGACCAAAGAGAAGTCCGGCTGCCACAGCATGAGGCTGCGTGCCGACGGGCAGCATGTTGCTGAATCCCATTACTTCCTGCATACTGTGAGTCAGAGAACTGCTTGCCATCACGCCCGGGATGATTCCCAGCAGCGTGCCGACACCACCCAGGCAGGCGGCTTCACGGTAGTGTGACATACGGACCTGTTCCACCGTTGCCCCCAGAATCCGCATCAATGCCACCTGACGCTGTCGCTCGGCTACGGACATCTGGAATGAGTTGAAAACGATAAAGACGGCCGCGACAAGTGAAAGCAGTGCTGCAACATTCAATCCGATACCGATCATGGCCTGCGTCGGTCGGTTGAGATCTCCCGCCGATGTCGACTTCGTGACGATCAGGTGCGCAGGAAGTTTGGATCGAATTTCCTCAGCGACATCAGCTTCGTTCGCCCCGTCGCGGAGGACGATCTGCAGCGCATTTACTTTGCCCGGAGATCTCCCGAGCTTTGCTGCATCTGCCAGTGATGTGATGACTGCCGATGTCTCTTCGACCGAGTCCGCAGCAGACAGCTTAAAGATTCCGGTCACTTTCATGGGAAGCAGCCAGGGAAATCCACGCGCTCCGATCTTAATATCTGCGCCGGGGGCGACATCGAGATATTCCGCGACCGAAGCTTCAAGTGACAGCTCACCCGGAAGCGTGGCCATCTGGCCCGCGAGCAGACTGAATGATCGAATGGTTCGGTATTCGTCGATGTTCGTGCCTGTCGTCAGACACCGTGCATCTTTGCCGTCGGCCACAACTTTTGTGAAGATTCTGAAGACGGGAATGACCGACGCGATACCCGGTTGTCGGGCGAGGTCCCCCGCATCGTCGGCGGAAAACGGGCTGGTATCCGCAGCAACCACCTCCATGGCCACGGGGGAATCAAATGTTGAGTGGATGGTCTGCAGCTGACTCTGCGTGGCGGCCGTTGCCTGCAGAACGGACACGACTGCGGCTACGGCTCCTGCCACACTCAGGATTGTCAGAATTGTGCGCAGCGGACGCTGCTTAAGGTTGCTGAACAGATATGACCAGGGAATCAAGGCTCCACCTCCTGCTTCAGAGCCGCCAACAGCTCAGCGTCGGATCCGGGAGGTCCGTTGTATGTCACGTGTCCGTCGATCAACACGATGAGCCGATCGGCCTGAGAGGCCACCCGGATATCATGAGTTACCACGACCACAGTCTGATGATTTTCATGAGCCACGTCGTGCAGGAGCATTGTGATATCGCGACCACGGGCAGAATCCAGATTTCCAGTCGGTTCGTCTGCCAGCACGAGTGCCGGATTGATGACTAAAGCCCGGGCAATGGCAACACGCTGCTGCTCACCACCTGACAGCTGCGACGGGAGATGTGTGAGGCGATGTTTCAGACTCACACGTTCCAGACAGACTGCTGCCCGCAGTGCCGCATCTGCGGCGGAAATACCGTCCAGAATAAGCGGCAATGCGACGTTTTCAGAAACGTTGAGGGTCGGAACCAGATTAAACGACTGGAATATAAAGCCAATCCGGCGGCGGCGCAGGAGCGTCCGATCGCGGTCGCTTAATTCTGTTACCCTGCGACCTTCAATCCAGATATGACCAGACGAAGGGACCTCGATGCCTCCCAGAATGTGCAGGAGTGTGCTCTTACCGGAACCACTGGGCCCCATAATCGCCAGCATTTCACCCCGGTGAATCTCCAGCGTGATGTCGTGGAGAGGCCGAATTTCAACCCCCTCATGATTGAAGATCTTCGAGATGCATTCGGCCCGAACAAGTATCTCATCTGCGTTCAGCGGTAATTTCATAGGACACGGTTGGCTCTCAGAAAAATTTATGTCCGTTTGT
>JAGQQS010001002.1 GCA_020426105.1 Planctomycetaceae bacterium | reverse complement strand
TACAGAACACAGTCCTTTCCGGCAGCAAGGACCTGCTTTGATAACGATCCGCGGCGGGCGGCGGGGAATTGTCGCGGGATTCGTTCGAATTCCGACACGCTCTTGTTCGGCTCCGGGAACTTTTTGTGGTAAATCATCGGGGAAAATATCTGCACCTGCGGAAAGTTCCCTCGCGAACGCTATTTGACTAAACTTCCCAAACTCAACGAATCCGATAGCGCAGGAAGGTCGGTATTTCGAAGGATCGAGCATCCACCCCATAGCACACTTGTACAGAAGGCAACCTGGTCATGGCAAAATCAACGAAGAAAGTTCCCGCAACGAAAGCCGCCAAAGAAGATCAGGCGATGCTGGACAATGCGTTGGGGCAGATCGAGAAGATGTTCGGCAAAGGCTCGATCATGAAACTCGACGCCAACGAAAACTCGGGGGGCTTCCCGGGAATTTCTGCCGGCGCATTGTCGCTCGATCTGGCGCTGGGTGGTCGCGGATTTCCTCGAGGGCGAATTATTGAACTTTTCGGTCCCGAATCGAGTGGTAAGACGACATTGGCATTGCATGCGATTGCGTCCGCTCAACGAGAAGGAGGCATAGCGGCCTTTGTGGACGCCGAACACGCGCTGGACCCTCAGTGGGCGCGTAAGCTGGGCGTGAACCTGGACGAATTGCTGGTGAGTCAGCCATCGTATGGCGAAGAGGCCCTGCAAATCACTGAAATGCTGATCAAGTCAAATTCGGTGGATATCATTGTCATCGACTCGGTGGCGGCGTTGGTACCAAAAGCGGAACTCGACGGCGAAATCGGTGATTCGCATGTGGGGCTGCAGGCACGCATGATGAGTCAGGCGATGCGAAAACTGACGGGCGTGATCTCGAAAGCGAAAGCGACTGTGATCTTTATTAACCAGATCCGCGAAAAGATCGGCGTGATGTTTGGCAGTCCTGAAACAACTCCGGGTGGTCGTGCGCTAAAGTTCTACAGTTCGTGCCGTGTTGATGTTCGCCGCATCAGCTCACTCAAGGAAGGTGAAACCCAGATCGGAATCCGGATGCGTGCAAAAATTGTGAAGAACAAAGTTGCTCCGCCATTCAGAATTGCGGAGTTCGACATGTACAATGCGAGCGGGATCAGCTACGAAGCGGATCTTGTGGATCTGGCTGTGGAAAACAAGATTATTGACCGCAGCGGAAGCTGGTTTAGTTACGGCAGCACGAAACTGGGGCAGGGACGTGACCGAGCCCGCGTTTTCCTCGAGGAAAACCCGGCCGTCGTTGCTGAAATCCGGTCAAGAATCCTGGATCTGAAGAACATCTCATCGGGAGTCGCCGAGGCTGCGGAAGAAGCTGTCGTGGCGACGGAAGAATAATTCGACGGTTCCCGAATCACGGCTTAGGCGAGCGGCAAAAACATGCATACCAGTCTTGCGGACTCCTGTGAATCATGATACCCGACGAATTCTGGTTGATTCTTAAGAGCCAGCCAGGTGTTGGCGTGCTGATCGTTGATGAAGACGGCGTCGTGCGATTCTGCAATGAACAGGCCAAAGAAATTTACTACGGTCACGACTTCAATCCGGTAGGAATGACGATTGAACAGATTGAAGGTCCGGAGTTTGCCGCCGAACGAATGCCGGTCATTCGGAAAGTCATCGAATCCGGTGAACCCGTGATTCTGCGGCACGTCCGGGGCGGGAAAAATACGGAAGCGCTGATCTGGCCCATGCAGAAAATTGAAGGGCGGAAGGCGCAAGTCATGGCGATTACCCGCCAGTTGCTGGATGCGGAAGTCGCGGACAAGCAGTACGAATGTATTGATTCCAAACTTGTTGATTTGGGGCCACTTGATGTACTCACTCGACGGGAAGTCGAGGTGCTCGCGCTGGTCGGACATGGCATGCCGCTGAAAGCAATCGCGGCGCAGCTGGGCGTTGCTCAGCGTACTGTTGAGCGGTATCGCACGGATATTGCTCGCAAACTCAATATCAACTCGATTGCGGAAGCCGCCCGTCTGGTTCAAATCGCCGGACTGGACGCCAGCGACGCCCTGCTTCCTCGACTGCATCGCTGGCGAGCGATCGAGTGAGCACCGGTCTATCCTCAAACGGTGATTTCCGGGCCGTGCATGAGTCGTGGTACGAACGTGCGGGCAAGCCCTTCGTCCGGCCGGATGTCGGAAACCCGCCATACGACATTGGCGCCTTCACGCTATGATGCCTGCTGCGTCAGTTGTCCAGCCTTTGGCGCGAATCGAAACGGGTTGATTTTGCGCGGACACCTCCGGACTGGCGGTTGTTGATGCCTTTGGGAAAGCTAACCTGACGATGCCTGCCCTACAATTCTTTCAAACCCCGAAGAATACCGTCGAAGCTGCCGTTCCGATCGATGCGATAGAAATCCGGCAGGCATTCACCGAGTCCCGAACACTTCAGCAATTATGGAAGCATGGTCAGGACCATCTTGCGGTTCTGAGCTCCCGCGAAATGGATGTGTTGCGTCATGTGGCGGCGGGCCATCCGAACAAAATGATCGCGCTGCAATTGAATATCAGTGTCAAAACCGTAGAAAAATACCGCGGCAACGTGATGAAAAAATTACGTGTGAAAACACTCCCCGATCTGATGCGTATCTGGCTGCAGGCCAACCCGCAGGAATTGAAACTTACTCGGCACGAGAATTAAAAAGGCAGCTGTGGGATCAATTGAAATGCCTGAAAGATTACACCGACCGATTTCAGGCGATACTCAGCCATCTGAATGCGGCTCAATTGATCCAGCCGCTTAATGTGCACAGACGGTGATCCGGAAGCAGGGCTTGTAGTTGCGGGTGAGTTGTGATGCCTCAATCATTTCAAGCCGACGACAGCGGAGGGTTGAATCCTGCGAAACACAATCATCCTGGTGAAGCCTGTTTGCTGACGCAATACAGATGCGTATCGGTGCGGAGGAAGATCGTCTCATCGACAAATGCGGGTGTTGCCAGAGTACGACCGTCCAGTTTGTTGACAGCGAGTGATTCGAATGTCCTGCCAGGAGAAATGACCGTGCATGTGCCGTCCTCGTCCAGCAGATAGATCCGGCCGTCAGCAAATGTCGGAGATGCGGTGAAGTTGCCGCCGAGGCGTTCCTGCCAGTGCTGCTCGCCGGTGACAGCGTCCAGGCAGGTGGCGATCCCGTTGTCGCTGACCAGATAGAGTTCGTCACCCACAGCCAGGGGTGATGGATTCAGCGGAGTGGCCTTCTTCATGTTCCAGGCGAGATGTGATGCGGTCACATCGCCGGAACCATCGATTCGCACTGCATAGAATTCAGGTCGATCGTAGCCGGAGCTGAGAAATACCAGACCCTTCGCGACAACGGGGCGCGGGACGTTGGAATATCCGTCAAAGCGAAACCACCAGTATTCGTCGCCGTTTTTTGGATTGTAGGCGACAATACTGTCGGCCCCGATACTCAGCAGTTGTGTAACCCCCTTGATGTCAACCAGCAGAGGCGTCGTGTAGGCCATCGGCACGCTGGCTTTCCCCGAGAGCCGATCCGCGCCGATATGCTCGCGTTTTTTCTTCCAGCGAATCTCGCCGGTTGTCTTATCGAGCGCCACCACGAACTGAATATCCGATCCGTCGCAGTTCAGAATCAGCAGGTCTTCAAAGATGACGGGTGAACCGCCAGGTCCATGGCGATGATTATATTTCAGTTCCTGTGTTTTCCAAACAATCTCACCATCCGTTGTCAGACACGCTGTGCCGTGAGCTCCAAAGTGCACATAGACGCGATTGTCCTCGATAAGCGGTGTCGGTGACGCATGACTGTTCTTCTTGTGCACGCTGCCAGGGTTTTCCGGGCGAAAGACTTCGACATCGTGCAGTGTCCTGCCGTTTATTCGATCGATTGCAATGGCGTGCAATGACTTCCCGTCGTCAATCGCAGTTGTCAGCCAGATCTGCTGGCCCTGAATCGAGGGGGATGACCAGCCAAGACCGGCAATTGGTACTTTCCAGACGATGTTTTCAGTCTCGCTCCACGTGAGCGGAAGATTTCTTGCATCCGAATGGCCCTGCCCGCCTGGTCCGCGAAATTGAGGCCAGTCGGCCGCTTCAAGGCACTGCATCCGAAATACGACAACCGACAACATCAGTAATGAACGCAGCACGGCAATGGCTCCTGGCAGGCGGACCGATCCGACAGTGCGGCTATCGTGATGAATCACGATTCGTTTTGCAAGAAGGGGCAGAATTGCAAATTGCTTCCTGCGCGAAGAATATCTTTCGTTCACGTAAAGAATATCCCGCGAACCCCGGGAACTGTACTGAGAACGGTTGCGGTGGCTCCGGCTTTTGGGGAATCTACCGGGCAGACAGGTTCGACTTTTCAGCTCCGCACGTGCCAAACAATGGTGCTGAGATGTCGCCGAATTCTCACGGATCCGGCTACAACTTATTCCTTGCCGCTCAATGTATTATATTATCACGATTGTAAGATTCAGGATTGCGACAATGCTGCTATCGCTCCGCCGATTGACGGGTCTCACCAGGTTCCGGATTTTCTGTGTGATCGGTGTGTTGGCCCTTGGGCTGACAAGTGCGTCATGTCAGGAAAAGATCCCGCAGCCCGCTGCAGAGCGTGCAACAGAGAAACGATTCCTGATCATCCATTCGGATGACGCAGGCATGAGTCATTCGGTGAACCGTGCCACGATCGATGCGATGGAAAAAGGCTTCGTTTCCTCCTGCAGTATCATGGTTCCCTGTCCATGGTTTCCGGAGTTCGCGGAATGGGCCAGCCAGCATCCGGAAAAAGATTTCGGGATTCATCTCACCCTGAATTCAGAGTTTGCTAAATATCGTTGGGGGCCTGTGGCCGGCAAAGACAAAGTGCCGTCACTGGTCGATAAAGATGGCTATCTGCACGGGTCGAAGGAAGAGGTCGTTGCGCAGGCTCGACCGGCGGAAGTCGAAATTGAACTCAAAGCGCAAATCGATCGAGCGCTCAACGCGGGGATTAAACTCAGTCACCTCGATACGCACATGGGCACAGTGATCGCCACCGGTGATATGCTCGACATTTATGTTCGACTGGGAATTGAATACAACCTGCCGGTCATGATTATCCGAAAGGTCAATCCCGTCATCGCCCTGGGCTACCCGGATCTGGTTAAAAAGAGTGCCGAGTACATTCAGATTCTGGAAGCCAAAAATCTGCCGCCGATTGATTACCTTTTCCAGTTTTATGAAGGCAAAGATCATGATGCCCGGCAGACGCGGTATCTGAATACATTCCGTGATCTGCAGCCCGGTGTGACTCAAATGATCATTCACTGCGGTTACGA
>JAGQQS010001001.1 GCA_020426105.1 Planctomycetaceae bacterium | reverse complement strand
TCGCGACTATTGACGAGTTATCGGACGATGCCGCAGAGATTCAGACCGATCAGCAGTTTTTGAAAGTTCTGTGCGGCAATCCTCGTCTTGGGACAGCCTACAATCGCGTCTACGAGTTTCACACAAACCGCGGCACGATTGGGGATTTTCGCCAGGCGTTGGTGGAGATTGCCGGGCTGAACGAGTCCACCGCAGGGCATGCCATATCGGGTGATCGACCCGATATCCCGCATCCAGAGAAAAACGTCATTCCCCCATTTCCTCGGCAGCCGGATCCAGCAACTGCCGCGTTACTCGTGGGGACGCTTGATCTGCAGCATGGTGACGGTGAATCTGCAGTCGCGGCGCTGGAGTTCGCTGTGAAGGCACAGCCCGACAGTCCCATCGCGAACTGGTATCTGGGGAAAGCCAGAGTCCTTAACAGGCAGCTCGTTCTGGCGTCCGAAGCTTTTGAACGCGCGATCGCATGCCGACCAGCCCGAACTGATCTGCTTGAAATATACAAGGAGCTGGCGAGAACGCTGCAAAGGTCGCAGCAGGAAACCAAAGCACTGGAAGCCTGGACACGTCTGGAAGAACTATTTCCCGGAGATCTGCGGGTCAAAGAACAAATCGCGATCGCATTGACTCAGGACGGTCGCTGGCAGGATGCGTTAGAACGATACGTAGCGATGGCGGCGGCTTCAACGAATCCGGAGCAGCGTGTTCAGGCGAATCTGGGCGCTTCAGAGCTGATGATTCAACTGGGGCGGACGCAGGAATCCATTGGATTGTTAGAGTCGCAACTTGAGCAGCTGGACCCGGACAGCTGGTTATACCGTGAAGTTCGCCGCCGCATCGAAGCCATTTTTCGCAGCCAGGACGATCTGCCGGGGTTGACGAATTACTATGAATCCTGGATTGCGAAACACCCCGAAGACGTTCAGGCGATGGCGCGTCTCGGCGATACCCTTTCGCTTCAGGATCGCACGGCCGATGCGGCTGCGTGGTATCGCAGGGCGATCGCATTGGCTCCAACAAATGTCGCACTTCGTGAATCCCTCATCGATCAGCTGGTACGTGATCACAAGGTGGCCGATGCGATTGTGCAGTTCGAGCAACTGTCGGAATTTGATTTCGGAAATCCCGATCATATCGAGGACTGGGGGAAACTTTATTTGTCTCAGACAGTCGTCGCCCCGGAAGAACGGCGAGCAAAAGCTGCTGACGTCTGGGAACGTTTATTAATCAATCGAGCGGATGATCCCGTCACGATCGTCCGCCTGGCAACACTGTTTCGACAGGCAGAGTTGCAGGACCGCGCTCTGGCCCTGTATCAATCGGCGATCGACAAGGCTCCCTCTGATCCGCAGTATCGCGAGTACCTCGGCGAATATCTGTATCAGCTTCAACGAACAGACGAGGCAGTCACGGTCTGGAACGGCATTGCCGCGGATGATCGCCGGTCAAAGTCGAACCTCATTCGGCTGGCAGAGGTACTTGAAAGATTTGGGCAGAACGAAGCTGGAATCGACGCGATGCGCGAGGCTTGTCTGCTGGCCCCGGATCCGGCAGAACGCATCCGGTTCGCAGCCATGCTCAGGATCGCCGCGGATCACCGCCACACGCTCCAGAATGAAAATCGGATTGAGCGTCCGCTTGCGAATGAAGTCGACACCAGGCGGCTTACAGAGGCCCTGCAACAACTGACTCTCGCGGAACAATCAACTGACGCTCCAGACGAACGTCAGCTGATTCAGCAGGAACGAATCAGAACGCTGGTTGCGGCTGGGCAGCTGGAGGCAAATATTCAACGGCTCACCGCGGAACTCAACGCCGGGACCAACAGTTCTGCTGAACGCTGGTTGTCGCTTACTTTGTATCAGGAGGCCGCAGATCAACTCAATGATGCCATCGCTGCAGCGTTACAGGTCGTGGCGAGGGAACCACGATCAGTTGCCGGCTGGACAATCCTCGCGGATCTGTACGAGCGGACCGGACAGCTTGGAAATGCCATCGACGCCATGCGAAAACTGACCACGATCGACCGTCGCGGCATCTCGGAATACCTCAGGAAAACGGCACGCTTCGAGGTTCGTCTGGGTCAGTTTGACGAAGCATTGAAGACAGCGCGCGAAGTCATCCAGGCCACGCCCGGAAATCCGGAGGCGTATCAGTTTTTTGCGGATCTGGCTTTCGAAGCAGGCCATCCCCAGGCGGCTCTGGATGCACTACGACAATGCGTGCGTGTCAATCCTGGCGATGAAGCATCGCTGCGAGCTCTGGCGAAAACTCTGTCTGACGAATTTCAGACGACCGAAGCAATCGGCCTCTATTGGCGGGCTTTCGAACTTGCCCAGGATCTTGAAAGTCAGAACAACATCGTCGCGGCGTTGAGTAATCTCTATCTTCGCAGTAATCAGTTCCCGAAACTCATCGAACGCCTCGAACTCCGCAGCCGGGAATTGAATTTGCCAACGGAGATGACACGCTGTATTGCCACCGCATGGCGCGAAGCCGGTAACTTTCGTCAATCGCGCGAGACGCTGGAAAGACTGACGGTCGAAGATCCTCGCAATGTTGGTCTGCTGAAGGAACTGCGGACTCTGGCCGAACAGGAACACAATATCTCGCAGATGCAACAGTATCAGAGACGGATCGTTGATCTCACCGGAGCTGACGTCGAACGTCGCCTGTTGATCGAGATTCTGGGACAGGAAAGTCTGTATTCCGAAGCGGCCAGAGAACGACTCCGACTTGCGGAAAGCCGCACTGATCGCGTCGATATATTAAAGGAAATTGAGATCCTTGTTGCCGGCGGCTACGACGATATTGCAGAGATGCTTTGTCGACGACTCCTCGAAGCCGCCCCCAATGACTGGGAAGCGCTGAGTGCCTGGCGAGGAATACTGCTTCGGCGACACAAATTGTCAGAAGCGCGGGATGTGAGTCGCAGTATCGTCCGACTGGCTGTCGATTTTGATGAGCCGTCCGTCGTTTCCGGCAGTCCGGGTCCGACGGAATCCGCCATGGACTCGGCCGTTACATTTTCACACTGGCTCGAGGAATCATCATCGAATCCCACAGGATCGTTTGGGGCTGTGTATTGTGAATCTGCGGCGGCGCTAGTTTTTCGTGTAGGGACATCCACACCCCCGGAAGACATCAGCACGGTCTTTGCCTCACATTTGTCGGAGCGTGATCGGCTACGACTTGTGGCTTTCCTGACGCGAGCTGTCAATGTGCGAAATCCCGCAGATAGAGCACTCTGGGCCGCCATGGAGGACTTCATTCAGGGTTCCCCGGCCCCTGCTCGAACAGCCGTGCAATTGTTCGAGACATGTCAGAGGTACACTGCGAATGAACTGGCTGCGGATGGTCAGACGCAGCTGAGATTCCGGGCGATAGCCCTGCTCAGGCAACTCATCGCTCAGTCCCCGGTATGGCTGAATCAAAGCGGGCTGCCAATCCTCAGTCTGCTTCCAGCCGAAGGAGCCGAATCAGAAATCACAGCGGATATAGAGTCGCAGCTGGCGGCAAAACGCGGAATTGCGGATCTGGGAGCATTGTGGTCACTGGCGAACACCATTCAGTCGCCGCAACTCCTGAAGACAATGTTCATGGTGTCTACGCAGCGCTTGCAGCAGGAGCCCGGATTTGCTTCCGAACTCGAAGCGGCATTTTCCGGCGAAGATGCATCATCTGCCATCAACGTTTCCGTTCTGCAGACGTTGCAGCATGATCCTGAGAGCCTCAT
>JAGQQS010001000.1 GCA_020426105.1 Planctomycetaceae bacterium | reverse complement strand
CGATTGGCCATGACGCGTGCCGTCAACGGATTATCCTTCGACACAAGCCACTCGGCGAGTTGCAGCCGCCCACTTTGCCCCGGGGCAATGACGGGGGCCGGCGCGACGCGGGTGAGGATCGCGGGCATGCCACGCTCGATGTTGTCCGGACCTGGCTTCAAATGATTGCCGCGAATGTGAATCGGCAAATTGTGGATTTCGCCTTCGTCAGTCGCCATGACGTGCACAAACTGAGGCATCTCTTTTTCCAGCTTTTCAAGAGCCGCTTTTTTTTCCTTAATTGCCTCTGCATTTTCAGGTTGTGTCTGCGCCAGCTCGACGGCGGCGGCCTCAATTTTTTGTTGATGTTCGGTTCGCTGAGCCGCGATCGCGGCGGACGGCAGAGCACGTTCCATCCACTTCGAGACGAAGGCCCGGTCAGCCATGGTCTTTGTGCTGTAAAAGATGCCCGCCAGCGAGTAATAATCCCGGGAGGAGATCGGATCAAACTTATGATCGTGACAGCGAGCACACCCCATGGTGAGCCCCAGCATCGTACGACTGACCGTGTCGATCTGTTCATCGACGATATCGATCATCATTTTGTCTTTGTCCTGTTCGGCCAGCATCTTCGGGCCGATGACCAACATACCGGTCGCTGTCAACCAATCGCCAGACTGTTGTTCATCCTTCGGATTCGACAGCAAATCTCCAGCCAATTGCTGAATGATGAACTGATCGAGAGGCAGGTCCTGATTAAACATCCGCACTACCCAGTCACGATATCGCCAGGCATTCGGCAATTCGTGATTCTCATCAGCCCCGTTGCTGGTCGCATAACGCACCAGATCCAGCCAGTGCCTCCCCCAGCGTTCGCCATAGTGAGGTGATGCGAGCAGCCGATCGACAACCTTCGCAAAGGCGTCTGGTGATTCGTCTGCCAGAAAGGCGTTAACTTCGTCGGTCGTCGGAGGCAATCCCACGAGGTCGAATGTCGCGCGGCGAATCAGCGTTCGCCTCCCGGCAGTCGCTGCCGGCTGCATGTTCGATTGTTCCAGCCTGGACAGTACAAACCGGTCCATGGAAGAAACAGGCCAGTCCGCATTTTGAACGTGTGGGGGAGATGGATCTGAAATCTTTTGAAACGCCCAATGCGACTGCGCTGCTTCGTAATCCACCGGCGGCAATTTTCCAGGCCGTGCTTCTAAACGCGGATCGACAGCGCCATCGCGAATCCACCTTTCGAAATCAGCAATGACGTTATCAGGCAGTTTCGATTCTGGAGGCATGGCCAGCGATTCGTGTTTCATCGCAGACAGCAGAAGACTGCCGTCAGGATTACCGGGTAAGATTGCAGCACCACTGTCGCCACCCTTCCGCATTGCTGCCTGGCTATCGAGCTGCAGACCGCCACGGACAATCTTTGCCTCCGCTGCGTGACACGTATAGCAATGTTGCACCAGCACAGGCCGAATCCGAGTTTCGAAGAATTCGATTTTTTCCGGATCGTCCGATTCCCCGGCAGCAAGGGGCAGCGATGCGCCAAAAACAACACACAAAGCCAGGACGTGCGTGAATCGTCGATTGATGAGACTGTCAAGTGAACACATAGGGCGGTTCGAGGCAGGAAGTTGATGGCGAAGCGACAGACGATCGATCGTCCAGCGGAATATTGGCGGGACTGTAACCTTAGCGAACTTCTGCCCGGATCGCAATCACCTTCTGCCACCAGTATTTCGAGTTCCGGCGATGCGATCACGCAATGATATCATGCGATCACGCAATGATTTCTCAGTTCCGAATATAGCGCTGAGCCCCGGTCCGGGGCAGGCCGCATATCGTGCAACAGTGCCATTCAGACCAGCCACCAAATTCTAAGGCTCGACAGAACTTCCGTTTACGTCAGAGGCACGCTGAACACATTGCCAGTTTCATGAGCATCAGTTCCTCTATTTCGAGCAGTTTTTCCGACGAACCATTCGAAAATCACGCTTTCTCAGGCGACAGAGCCCTGAATCGCTGATGAATGCGAGGTTCTGTGACTTGCCACGGTCTTTGGCACACCGGGTGCAAAGGCCGCTGATATTGCCTCGTGTATTGCCTCGTCGAGCTCCTCAATCGGGGGGCAGGAACCAAAAGTGCGCGGCTTCCTTCGGGCCACGTCGATTGGTTTCTGCCCACCCCGAAATGGTGTTGCCGCGGGACGATCCTGGCTGTGTCGTTCGCTACTTGCGCTCCATACTCATTGCTCATGATGACGCCATGAAAACTTCGAACACGATCAATGTGCTTTATGACGGAAACAGCCTGTTTTGTTCGCGCACAG
>JAGQQS010000999.1 GCA_020426105.1 Planctomycetaceae bacterium | reverse complement strand
GAAGGCATTCTTCTGGAGCGTCAATAAGCATCCTGCTCCCCGTGACATTTCAGAAAAATACGTGGCACTGGCAATTGTGCAGGACCATCGGCGCGGGGCACACATTGTCACATCTCCGGACGGAATTCACTGGTCATGTGCGAAGACACCTTTCTGGCAGACACCACACGATGTTTCGTCGAAGGGTGATGACTGTCTGATGCACATGATCTTCGACGGAAAAAAACGAAAATGGGTCATCTATCGACGAATCATCCCTGAATTCAGTGAGCGCATGATCGCAAATGAAAGCGATTGCAGTCGTCCCGTTGTCGATCGATACAATCGAGCTTATGCGATGGCGGAAAGTGATGATCTGAAGAACTGGACCAACCATCGCTTTATTCTGGCCATGGACGCAGATGATCCCGCCGATACCGAGCTCTATCAGTTTGGATGTCATCAGTTTGGCGACACCTATGTCGGTTATATGAGTATCTATCATTTACGCCGACCTCAGCCCATCGATATTCAACTGGCAACCAGTCGTGACGGCGTTCAGTTTACTCGCGTTTGCCGTGGTCAGCCGTTCGTCGCCCATGGAGAAATGGGTTACTACGACTACATGGCAATGGCTTGTTCGCAACCAAAACCGATTCTGGTTGATGACACGCTGTACATTTTCTACGCCGCTCTGAACTCTCCCCATGATCTGGTCGTGCCTGGCAAGTCGAATTACACAGGTGGAGCCGCTCTGGCCACAATCAAACGAGACCGATTCGCGTCGCTGGAAACGGGGATTCCCGATGCGGGGCCATGTCGGATTATCACCAAACCGTTTGTCGTCAGGCACCCTCACCTTTTCCTGAATGCGGCGACCTGGATGAACGGATCCATTCGAACGGAAATACTGACTCGTGACTGGCAACCAATCCCTGGATACACCGAGGCTGACGCACGCGAAATTCAGGGCGATGCACTGGACCATGCTGTCCACTGGTCAGGTAATACTGATGTCGCTGCGTTGACAGGAAAAGAGATTCGGCTTAAGTTCTACATGACTCGAGCGAGACTGCATGCGATGACGTTTTGTAATGAGGTACGCAACCCTGGTGCCGTGGAGTCCGAATATCGATCGGATATTAACGGAGATTCCGTTCCACAACAGAATTAGCCCATTGAAGCAGGACCTCTTTAAAGAGCTTCCGCAGCATCGAGGAAACCAGTACTGATGACCGAAAGTCGTCGCCGAAACCTGTCGCTTTTCATCATCGCGATTTCATTTCTTTGGTTGCTGCCGTTGCTCAATGGGTCATGGAACGCATCAGGACTCGTGAATATCCTGTGCTTCACACTCTTCATATCGTATGGAGTCGTTCGGCTCATCACGTCTGGTCGGCGTCGGCGAGCAATTGAATGCTCAACGCCCGAAGACATCAGCGCAGGTATTAAACAGCTGACTCACCTGCTTACAACCGGACGACCCGATCGAGCTGAGCTGCTGCATCAACGGGCTATGCTGCGAATCTCAGGGCAACAGTGGCAGGAAGCGATCGATGATTTTACTGAATCACTTTCTGCTGGCTCAAAGAAACCGTACGAAGCGTTTCGATATCAGGGAACGGCACTTGTTCGTCTCGAACGATTTGAAGAGGCGTTACAGGCTCTGATGGTTCCTGTTTCGGCTTACGCGACGTCCAGACGTCCGGATGAACTCAAAGGACTCGGTGAAAGTCTGGCAGAACGCGCTGAATGTTACATGGCCATGGGAGATATCGACCTGGCAGAGCATGATCTGCGAAAAGCGATCCCGCTTCTGGACGGGGATTATCTGATCAGCAGCCGACTCCTGCTGGGATCCATACTCGAAAAGCGATCTCAGTGGCCGGAGGCGTTGGCTGAATACGACACGGCCCTGAATCAAACAGCAACGATTGCCGAGAACCTCACTGAAATTGCCGGTATTCAGGCGGCTCGCGGCAGAACTTTGCATTCCATGGAACACTTTGCGGAAGCGGTCGCGGCCCTTGATGCGGCTATCTCCGGGATGAGTGTTACTGAAGGGTTTGCTGAGGAATTGCGATGCGTGCGACTGACAAGAGCAGACGCATTACTGCATTGCGGAGAGCTGGCAAAGGCGACAGCGGAAATCGAAACATTACTGCAGGCAGATCCAGGGGATTCTCATGCGCGAGTGATTCGAGCATTGATTGCGGCGGAGCGTCAGCAGTTCCGGTGTGCCGTGGAAGAACTTCAGGACGTACTCAAACATGAACCACATAATCTGGCAGCGCTCCAGAACTACGCAGTCCTGCTGGCCGGCGCCCATGATGACTCACTGCGAAACGGAGTCGAGGCGCTGAAGGTTGCCGAAACACTTGCCTCACAACTGGGAAGTGAACATTGGTTTCTGCTTTCCGCGAAGGCAGCAGCCTACGCGGAGCTTGGTGATTTCCAGGAGGCTGTCAGGTTCGCAGAATTGAGTCTCGAAGCCGCTCCTGAACAACAAAAGCCCGTGAGAGTTCATCGACTGGAACAGTTCAGACAGCATCGTCCATTCCGCTGCGAGCGATTGTCTGAACAGAAATAATGGCACGTAACCCATGTGCCGGAAAACCCGAAGTCTGTTACCCAGCACAGATCTTCCTGGGGTTGCCGCTTCCAGTTCCGGAGGACCGGCATATCGAATGCGACGTGCGAACATCAGACAACCTCGTCTCGTCACAAATCATGTGCCGTTGGGTGTCAACCCGCCGGTTCTTTACGTTTCAATGGCGCAATCTGTTTTTTCCATGAAGCGCATCGTACCGGCAAGCTGACACATGCCGCTCGCCGGGGAATGGAATATCCACCGGGCTCTCTATCCGTGGGCGAGCAGTTCTTTGACAACAGTTCCGGCAATGTCGGTCAGCCGGTAGTCACGTCCTTCGTGGCGGTACGTCAGTTTTTCGTGATCCACGCCCAGCAGATGGAGCAGGGTGGCATGCAGGTCATGCACATGAACCGGATCCCGCGTAATGTTGTAGCCAAAATCGTCCGTTTCGCCGTGGATCAGCCCCTGTTTTAACCCTCCACCCGCCATCCACATGGTATAGCAGCGAGGATGATGGTCGCGGCCAAAGCTGGCGGGTTTGATTTCGCCCTGACTGTAGGCCGTGCGACCGAA
>JAGQQS010000062.1 GCA_020426105.1 Planctomycetaceae bacterium | reverse complement strand
AGGGCTGACGCCCTGCCGCTCGCCAACAGCATCCGGAAGCACCCAAATATCATGCGCAAAATACGCGTTCTTATCGTCGATGACTCCGTCGTCATCCGAAGACTTCTGACCGACATCCTGGCACAGGATCCGGAAATTGAAGTTGTCGGAACCGCGCCGAATGGTCGCATCGCACTCGCCAAATTATCGCAGGTCAATCCGGATCTGGTGACACTCGATATCGAGATGCCGGAACTGGACGGTTTGTCCACACTGCCGTTGCTGCGTAAGGATTATCCGAAACTGCCCGTCATTATGTTCAGTACTCTGACGGAACG
Organism: Planctomycetaceae bacterium; assembly: GCA_020426105.1. GTDB lineage: Bacteria > Planctomycetota > Planctomycetia > Planctomycetales > Planctomycetaceae > SXXK01. Next base: position 2,659 of record JAGQQS010000062.1, on the reverse strand, counting down.
CGGAGCCGCAGCCACGTTCGATGCACTGGCTCGGGGAGCGACCGACTATGTCGCGAAACCCGCGAATGTCGGCAGCGTTGCGGCCGGTATGGAATCAGTCCGGGTGCAGTTGATTCCGAAAATTAAATCACTGTGTCCGTTTAACACGCCTGCGACAACGGTCGCAACTCCGGCCGCGACAGCGCCGAAGATCACGCCGAAACGCCCGATCATCAAAAATCAACGCTGCGACGCCGTCGTGATCGGATCGTCCACGGGTGGTCCGCAGGCTCTCACAGCTGTACTCAACAGACTTCCGGCAAGTTTTCCGGTACCGATTGTCATCGTGCAGCATATGCCGCCGGTATTCACGCGACATCTCGCCAATCGACTCAATCAGGAATGCGCGCTGACCGTTCGCGAAGCAGTGGCCGGTGAAGCCCTGGAATGCGGGGAAGTCCTCATTGCTCCCGGTGATTTTCATCTGGAAATTCAGCGGCAGGGAGTCGCAATCAGAACTATGCTCCAGCAAGGGCCAGCAGAAAACTCATGTCGGCCTGCGGTTGATGTACTTTTCCGATCAGCGGCTAAAGCATACGGCGCAGGACTTCAGGCCGTCGTACTGACGGGCATGGGGCAGGATGGCAAACGCGGAGCGGAATGCATTGTCCAGGCAGGGGGCACCGTGATTGCTCAGGATGAAGCTTCCTCCGTTGTCTGGGGCATGCCACGTGCTGTTACGGAAGCCGGTCTGGCAAATAAGGTTTTGGCACTTCAACTCATTCCCGATGAACTGCTGCGTCGTGTGGCCGTTGCTCGTCAAACGGCACTCACCTGTGAAAGAATCGCATGACCACTTCTACCCTGACACCAGACACCATCTCCTGGGTCTGTACCACGGTGCGCGACCGCTCAGCCATTGAACTGGACGTCAGCAAAACGTATCTGATCGAAGCGCGGCTCGCACCCGTGGCGAAGCAGAACGGCTTTGCCAACATCGATGAATTTATTCAGGCCGTCAAATCCAAACGTAAGCTCGGTCTCGAATCGCAGCTTGTCGAAGCGATGACGACGAACGAAACCAGCTTCTTTCGCGACCTGCATCCGTTTGAAGCCCTGCGAAAGACGTTGTTTCCTGAAATCAAAACCCGAAACGCGGCGACTAAATCGCTGAACATCTGGTCGGCGGCCTGTTCGAGCGGTCAGGAGATCTACTCGATTGCTATGCATCTGCGCGAACATTTTGCCGATCTGGCGTCCTGGAAAGTGCAGCTGGTGGGGACTGATCTGTCGGATGATATCCTCGCCCGCGCAAAGGCGGCAAAGTTCTCGCAGATTGAAGTGAATCGCGGTCTCCCGGCTCCTTTGCTTGTCAAAAATTTCCAGCGTCAGGGCATGCAGTGGGAACTTAAACCTGAAGTTCGCAACATGGCCACTTTCACCAAACTAAACCTGATCGAACGCTGGCCATTACTGCCGCAGTTTGACATCGTCTTTCTGAGAAATGTGCTGATCTATTTTGCTCCTGAAACAAAAAAAGCGATTCTTGAAAGAGTTCGCAAAGTGATGGCCCCCAAAGCAGTCCTCTTCCTGGGGGCTGCGGAAACAACCATGGGGCTGGATGCTGCTTTCGAACGTGTCCAGTCCGACAATAGTGTTTTTTATCGACTGAAGTAACCACTTACGCCACTGCACGGAATGGAGACCGACAGTGGCTTTGAACCCGTCGTTTAACCCGTGGCCGAGAGGCCAGGCCGTGTTGGATCCCGGCCTTTCGGTCGCGGGTTAAACGGGGCCAGATACCCGGCGGCCAGCGCCGTTCCGCTCACAATTTAACTGCTCTGCTTTAGGAACTCCCAATGCTCGCTCTTATTATTGATGACTCCCGTGCCATGCGACGTCTGCTCCGCCGAATCGTTGAACCACTCGGCTTCAGCGTGATCGAAGGGGAACATGGACAGGACGGACTCAACCAGCTCGCCGCCCACAACCATGACGTGGATCTGATCCTCGTCGACTGGAATATGCCCGTGATGGACGGACTGACCTTCGTCAAGACGCTCCGCGCAAACAAAGACATCCCGCGAATCACAACCGTGATGGTCACGACCGAAACGGAGCCCGCCCAGATGGCTCGCGCTCTGATGGCTGGCGTCGACGAATTCGTGATGAAACCGTTCACGGCAGAAATCCTGATCGAAAAGCTTCAACTGATCGGCGTCGCGATAGAACATCCAGCGTGCTAGCCGTCCGGCAGGGCGTCGGCGCTCTCAGGCAGCATCGTATGTCGAGCGTGACTCAGCACACATATCGCGATACCCGATACACGATACACGATACCCGATACCCGATACCTGATACCTGATACCTGATACCTGAACACAGGCAGCCCTCTCATGTCCGACACCGTTGTTATTCCAAATGAATTGTCACCCCATCTTCGCGCAGAGTTCTCCCGTCGGGCGCAGAATCTTCAGATGCTGCCTGCGGTTGCGATTCAGGCCCTCGACATTGCCCGCAATCCCGATTGCTCGATCCGCGAATTTGTGTCGGTGGTTGAACGCGACGCAAAACTGGCCACCGACATACTGGGCATGTCGAACTCGTCCATGTTCTGGACTGGCGGTGCGCCAATCATTAGCCTCCAGCAATCGGTGGTGCGACTGGGATTTCGGCAGTG
>JAGQQS010000998.1 GCA_020426105.1 Planctomycetaceae bacterium | reverse complement strand
GCTCGCGCGACCAATCACCGTTGCCGCTCCATCAGCGAACAGTGAATTTGCCACGATTTGCTGTGGATCCCAGCCGTATTGGTGATGCAGTGTGCAAAGTTCCACAGCGCACAGGGCCACGACAGCGCGGGGATCCGCGGCCGCGAAGCTGTGTGCGACACGGAGACCATTCAGCGCCCCGTGGCAGCCCATAAAACCGACGTGCGTGCGCGAGACGTTTCTGGACAGGCCGAGGCTTTCGATCAGAGACAAATCCACGCCAGGCGCGCTGAAGCCACTGCACGAGACCGTAATCAAATGTGTGATTTCGGCAGGGGAAATATCGGCATCCTGCATCGCAGCCTGCGTTGCCTTTAATGCGATTCCCGGCGCTTCAGCTTCAAAGCGGTTCATTCGCTGCGCTGTACCGGGACCGCGGTCTTCAGGTCCCTTGACGAACTCAAAGAATCGCTCCGCGGTCGCTTCATCATCAGAGGATGATTCGAGCAGAACACTGTGACGCGAAAGCACCCCTGCACGCCGGTATAAAGCCTGAATCAGGCCGGACGGATTTCGGGAACCTGTCAGTTCGGGCGCAACGCAGGTCGCAGCAAAGGTAGCCATTGCCGACTGCGAAATTGTATATTCGGGCAATGCGGTACCCAAACCAAGTATCTCAAATCCATTCATCGAACTATTTCCAAAGTGTCAGGCACACGATTGATCCGGCCGACCAGTTTTTGAGTCACTGCAGGAAAGAACTGACCGGCCGTCATGACAGGTCGCAGAAGCCAGGGATGACGCAGAGTCGTCGCCAATAGTCGGCAGATTCTCTGCTGAGAACTCACGATCCTGCTGAACGTCGATCGCCATTGACGGACGGTTTCATCTGACCAGCCATCGCGGATAACAGCAGCGACAAGAGGAGCCATGGCGATTGCGGCAGTACAGGCCCAGGCCATCCCTTCGCCGGTGAATGGCTCAACATAGCCTGTCGAATCGCCCAGCAGTAACAAGCGATGCCCGGCAATGCGTCGAGCAGATCGCGTCAGTGGACGAGTGCCTTTGATCGTCGCGTGGGGAAACTCCTGCGGTACAGGCACTCCAGCGGAATGAAAGATATGTGCGAGTACATCCATCGGCGAATGAGACCGATTCAAATACGCAGGGTCGATCGCGGCGGCAAGATTCAGCAGATCGTTCTCGATCTCCACCACTCCAGCGTATCCACTTTTCGCGATCATCATCTGAATTTCACCGCGGCGAATCCAGCTGTCAGCAGCGGCACGCGGAAAAACAGCGCCCAGTCCAATTTTCGATCCGGCCCGAGCTTCAGCACTGAATGCAGGCAGAAGCTGGAGACTTGGGTGACCCAGGCCATCACAGACCAGAACAATTTTGGCAAACAAACGCAGGTGTGTTTCTGCCGTCCCGAGTGTGCGTCCTGCCGTTCCGCCGGTAGACGGCTTCATCTCAACATCCTGTTGTGCATCACCGACGGATGTCAGATGAACAGCAGCACTGCGATCTGCGGGTTCTGAACGGGCGCTGTATTGACTGGCAAACCGTACGTGTATTTCGCGTTCCCCGGGATCGTCGGGAACAGTGGCAGGCGGAAACTCGCTGATCCTGTCATCGGAGTCGGACCGCAGTGGCTGAACTGCAGCCGTCCCTTCGTCGACAAAGTGACAGCCTGAGCGCACGGCCTCATCCACAAGCCATCGATCCATGGATCGGCGCGAAACCGCGAGGCTCATGGGCATCGCAACATTGAGTTGTCGACCACCATATCGGATGGCGAGCGATGAGGTCGTCGCTGGCTGCAGGTGTTGCAGTCCGGATTCCAGTCCGATACTCCGCAGGATCTGCAGTGCGCGACCATTCACACAGCAACCGCAGACTTTGTCGCGGGGAAAGCGATGACGCTCCAGCAGGACTGTTCGCAGCCCGGCTCGGGAACACAGGATGGCAGACATCGCGCCTGCGATTCCTGCCCCAATGATCGCGACGTCAACATGGCTTTCGGCGAGGGGCTCACGGCACGGCATTATGTGGCTCCGGCAGGCGAACGCCAGATCAACATGAATCGCTGTGGCCACCGATGTTTCGTGACGACATTTCCAAGCCCGGCTTTCACTGCCAGCGCCTGAGCTTCACACGCCGTAAAAGCGCCCTCCACCGACATTGGTCCATCGACATGTACAATATGACAGCGCGTCAGAATTCGACATCCCAGCCACGCAAGCCAATATCCGAATCGTGTACGGCGCAAATCATCAACTAAAACCAGTTCTTTTGCCGTCTCCTTCATCCGCTGCAACAGACGCACGGCGTCTTTCTCCACAAGATGGTGGAGGAACAGACTGCACATGACCACATCATATTTTTCCTGCGGAAACGGCTGATTGAGCGCATCACATTGAAAGAATTTCACGTTGTCCAGTTTTGAAGCAGCCGCCTGCTCAGACGCAAAGCTCAAAGCTGTGGAACTGATGTCGCACCCGTGAATTCGGACGGAGATACCATCCCGCGCCGCGAGACTCGACAGCTTCAATGCCAGATCTCCACCGCCCGCCGCGATATCAAGAATTGTCAACGGGCGTTCCCTCGTCGATGATTGCAACTGCGATCTGATTACCTTCCAGACGGCTCTGTCGGAACGACTCAACCAGTTGATGCGGCCCAGACTTGTGAGTGCATGACGGTGAAGCTTCCCGTCCAGCGCAGGATCATCCATCAATTCTGACTGACGATTTCGAGCGGCGAGTTTGATCGACATCTGCTATGGTGTTGCGCTGTTGGACAGGGACTGTAGCTTAAACTCCAGGGAGGTGGATGAAGGAACCTGATTACCTCCGGTAAGCACTTATTCTAGCCTCGACAAAACTACTAGTTTTGTAGTAACGTGTTATTTGTACTGTCGTTGTTTGATTGCGTCAGGTCAAGCGGCTGCGAATTGCCCGGTTTTGACTTTCCCGCACAGAGTTCATGACTGATAATGGAAGATCCGGAATGAGTTTGTATCAAAAATGCTGGACTGCAGGATTAGCGAACAGCATCTCGAGGACACGGGTTAGCCCCTTGGGATTTGTCTGTATTCTCATGGTTTGTGTGGCATTCAGCAGACCAGACCAGAAAGCGGTGGCGACGACAACACCGGTGCGCACGGACACGAACGCAGAAAATGAGCAGCCAGAGAAAAATCAGATCAGTGTGAAAAAAAGTCGCGTCTTTACATTTGTGGAGAAGACGGGGCTGGGGCATCAACACGGTGTGGAAGGGCGCCTGAAGAGCGGATCCATTCAGCTTGGCGCAGGTCAGGATGCCGGAACCCTTGTATTCGATATGGCGAGTTTTGATGCCGATACCGATGCTGCCCGAAACTACCTTGGGCTGGAGGGATCAACCAGTGCCACCACCCGCGAACAGGTGAATTCAAACATGCGGAGCACACCAATTCTGAATGTCCGTGAATTCCCAACAGCGACGTTTGTGATTCAGTCGGCAAAACGGATTTCTGATCAGGACGCCACCGGTAAGTCACGTTATGAATTATCGGGTGACTTCACACTTCGGGGAAAAACGCGACCATTAAAGTTTATGGCTGAAGTGCAGCAGAAGGATGGCATGAATCATGTGACTGGAAAATTCAGTATTCTGCAGACCCAATACGGGATCACGCCATTTAAGAAGGCCCTGGGTGCTGTCGGAGTAGCCGACAGGCTGACGATCCACGGCGATTTGTGGCTGGCAATGTAACCGGCCCAGCGGTAATTCGCAGGGTGTGTGAAGCGGAGCGCAACACACCACTCACTTTCTGAATTATTTCGTTTTGATTGCTGCACCGTGCATAATTCACATGCCACACTTTTCAAAGCCACCTCATGATTTCCTGTCCCGATGTTCGCAAAGATGTTATTCGCCAGCACTACAACATCTCAACGATTTTCTACCGTGTACTCTGGGGGCAGCATATTCATCATGGCCTGTGGTCCGCCAATGAATCACCAAAATTGGCCGCACGACAACTGACGGAACAGCTCGCGGCTGAGGCCTCTGTTCAAAAGGGTGATCGCATCGTCGATATTGGCTGCGGGATGGGCGGATCCTCGATTCATCTGGCGAAACATTTGGACTGTAACGTGACCGGCGT
>JAGQQS010000997.1 GCA_020426105.1 Planctomycetaceae bacterium | reverse complement strand
CGCAGGAGTCGATCGGGATTCGGAAAATCCCCGCGAAAGGCAATGTTCCCTGTCTTGTTGTCAAAGTCCGCTTCGATCGCACCAATCGTGCCAGCCTCGGGAAACTTCTGGTGATTGGCCAGCACCAGTTCAATTTTCAGTTCGTCCTTATCCTTACTCGCCTGATATTCAAGATAGCGTGCTTCCGGAACATTGAAGTAAGCCCACATGACGTCATTATCAGACAGAGTTGTAAGGATGTCTCCTTCAGCAATGAGGCTGCCCTGCTGATGTCGCTGATGATCAATGATCCCGTCAAATGGCGCTTTGACCGTGGCAAAATTCAATTCCGCTTCGGCCAGATTCATTTGCGCCTGAGCTTTTGCCAGTTTTGCCTGTGCCAGGGCCACTTCGGGTTGTGCCACGACTTCTTGCTGAAACAGTCGTTCTGTATTTGTGAATTCAATTTGAGCTAACTGCACCTCCGCCTTCTCTGCATCCAGCTTTGCCTTGTACAGCGTCGGCAGAATCGAAAACATCGTGTCACCCTGCTTCACCAACTGGCCTTCTTTGACCCGGATCTCTTCGAGATATCCGTCCTTGAGTGCACAAACATCAATGTGGCGACGCGAGTGGATTTGACAGACGTACGGCTTAGTGCTGACCACGTCTTTTGCCACCGGGCTGGTGACCAGAATTTTGTGTTCTGCGTGATGCTCTTCTTCTGTGTAGCCGGCCTTCTTTTGCTCACCGTCTGCCTCATGGCATCCGGGAAGAGAGAAAAAAAGTGCAGCGACCAGGATTAATGCGGTTGGTGTGTAGTTCGTCATATTTTCACTCGCAGATGCTTTCCATGTGGTCCAACGGACCACTGAACCTTAAAGATGGTGTCTATGAAGTTTCTGAACGCGGCCGTTCGCTTTCGTTTTCAGGGGAATACCGAACCAAGTCTGCAAAAAATTGCGTTGCCTGCAAAAACCTGCACAGCAGACCATTCGTTTTCGTGATATCACTTTTCCTCAGTTGATTCATGTCGATGCGAAGATCACCGAAAAAGCCGCCTGTGTTAGCTCCGGAACAACTGTTTGCGATAAGCTATGGACGGCGACTCACTTTCAAAGCAAACCACGCGCCAATTGCAACTGACTTCCGACGAATGGCGACCAGTGTCATGCCAGGGCCTTTCTCAGTAGTTCAATCCGGAATTCTGGATCAGACTTTGCAGCGGCTGGGGATACCCCATTCAGCGGCATGTGCAGCGGAAGGGCGTGCGATTCCGGGGAGCGCACACAAGCAGCGCGGTGAAGCACTATGTGTCGTGTTTTCCGCAGCTCTACGGATGTGCCTGCTCCCCTCGCCAGTCGAGAAGCTGGCCGACAGGCCGGATGAAGGGGGGCTTGTTGTTATTGTCGTATTGAAAAATACTTCACTGCGTTGGCATCCGGGAGGTGCGAAGTGACCTGCAAAGCCTGGATTTACGTCGCTGAGGCAAGGTCAGCAAGCTTCGTGCTTTCCTGCTGAACGATCCCCGCCAGCGCACGCTGCACTTCTTCTTCGTCACCAACAACGATGTCGGCACCGGAATTCCGGAATTCAGACATGTAAATCTGGTGCCGGGACCGCACGATTTTTACGGCCTGCGGAGCGATCATGCGGATCTGATTCAGGATCGCCTGTGCATCGTCGCGCGAGGGCAGTGTCACAACGACCATTCGCAATTGCTGCAGATGCAGGTGCTCCAGCACTTCGGCGTTTGACGCATCGCCGATCTCCGCGCGAAAACCCAGGCCCTCGGCGGCAGCAATTCCTGCCGGGCTCAGGTCGAGCACAAGCACGCGATCGCGAACATGCTCCAGATGACGCACCGCGCCTCGTCCCGCCGGACCGAATCCCACGATCAGATATTCGCAGGCCGGATGATCAACTGCATGATCAGCGTCTCTGTTCCTGCCCGCTCTGCGCGGCCGATTCAGCCAGGCCGACGCGCGAGGCGCAAAACTGATCAGCCACGGCGTCACCATTAGCGTCACGATCGCCGCGGAGACGATCAGGGAGTACTGGCTTTCCGTGAGTATATTCCCTGTCCGGGCTTCACTGCCCAGCACAAATGCGAATTCGCCGACCTGACACAGGCACAACCCGGTGGACAACGCAACGCCGCGTGACTTTCCAAACAACAGCAGCAGGAGCAGAAGAACGCACGCTTTTCCGACCATGATGATTGCGGCAACGGAAAGAACCAGTGGCAGGTTGCGAAACATCCACACGGGGTCGGCGATCATCCCCACGGCGCCGAAGAACAGAGTCAGCAGTACAATGCGCAGCGACGCCACGTCCGCTCGAATCTGGACTGCGAACTTTGAATTCCCGAGGAACATTCCGGCCACAAACGCACCCAGAGCCGGCGACAATTTTGCCGCATGCGCAGCCCAGGTGGCTCCCAGCCCGATAATCACGCTCAGGAGGACCGTCAATTCCCGATTGCGCCCGAACGCTACCGACTGAAATGCTTTTACCGCGACGTAGTTGAGTACAAAATACAAACTGCCGATCACGACGACGGCTGCGAGCAGAATACTGAAAATTCGAACCGCGACAGCCGCAGGTTCACCCCCCTCCGAAAGCAGCGGTACCAATATCGCGAGCGGCACCACAGCCATATCCTGAACCAGCAGCACCGCCAGAGAATTTCTTCCGGCCTGCGAATCCATTTCACCGCGATCGATCAACACCCGCAGCACAGCTGCCGTGCTGCTGAGACAGATCATAGCGCCGATGGCCAGCGAAGTGGCCGTGGCAAGACTTAACATTTTGCAGCACAACGCCGCCAGCAGCAACGTCACGATCACCTGTGCCGCACCGGCCAGCAGCGTCGTCTTACCGAATCCGATAACTCGCTTCCACGAGAATTCCAATCCCAGACTAAACAGCAGCAGAGCCACACCGAGTTCAGCAATGGACTCAATATGGTCTTCACCCCTGACGATGGCCAGACTGCCCGGTCCGCCCATCACCATACCTGCCAGCAGATAACCCACCAAAGGACTCTGCTTCAGCCATGCCATCAAACTTCCGGCCAGCAGGCAGGCCAGCAGAAGAATGATGATCTGCAACAGCATGTCCCACGATTCCATCGCTTATTCCTTAATGACGCGTCGGGAATTTCCCGTGCAGCTGACACTTCACGTTATGCCGACATTTTCGTCGTATGGTATGCCGTGTGGCCCACTTTCGGACATCCCACTCGATGGTC
>JAGQQS010000996.1 GCA_020426105.1 Planctomycetaceae bacterium | reverse complement strand
GTTTCGTTTGTCTTTTGCGGGGAAAAATAGGCTCCGGAACCATACCGATTTCCAAGAACCTTCCAGTCTTCCCCTGTGGATGCGGTTAGTCGGTCTTGAATTTTATCAAATACAATTAACCGATCCTTTTTCACGTCCTTGCCGCGGAGGTAGTCTTTTACAGAAACCCACCAAGCCACACGCTCTTCAGGTTTAGACACAATAAGAATTACCGGTTGGCCTCCTTGTAGCCAGTATTCAGCATCCTTTACGGTGCATGTGTATTTGACTGTTGTCTCATCTTCACGAAGCTGCGTCCTCGCGCGACTTTGCACTGGGAGCCAACTGTTCGCAACTTCACCGGTCTCCGAATGCCGGAGTTCGATCCAACCGTCAATCCCGGCCTCAACCGCTTGATTGGATGAATGCCAGGTAAATCCCATATCCAGTACGATTGACTGGATGAGGTTGATGCCTTTTTCGCCCAGAATCTGCTCATCCGTGATCTTCTTCACCATAATTGTGCCTCCACTTACAACGCTCATGATACCAGATGTAAACGGCGGCGAGAAACCGTGACGTTTGGCGGGCGAGAAGTGCAGCGCCCTCCCTATCGGAATTACTCGCTGGAGCGTGGCTGGCTTTTGCTGAGAGACTCGGGTGGGATTCTGGCCGGCCGTGACGATCGGCTTCGTGCTTGCATCCACCAGCATTGGGATCTGGCTCGTTTACGGTCCGTGACCTACCAATCAATCCTGAAATGTACGGAACCCCTGCAATAGCTCACCAAACGATTTCGGTCGATACTGCTCAAACCCAGCCTGATCAACATAAACAAAACGGTACTTGCAGGAATCCTGTACGGCATTCCGGCAGTACGACGCGATGAGTTCCGGGATCTCGTGCCGTGGCATGCCCTGTCGTTCGAGGGCTGCGTAGGTCAGTTGCTTTCCGACTTCGTCGGTCATTTCAATGATGAGCCCGACTGGATCCTCGTAGCCGGACTCGGCCATCGATTTGGCAACATCCGGGCCGTTGTGAGACAACAGGTGCCGACGCAGTTCTCGGGATTTTTCGGAAAGACCATCTGTCATGGGCAGCTCGTAACGCGGCGGGTTTCAATAGAGTCGCCGTCAGTTCTCGGAGTATTCAAGCAGATCTGACAGCTCACATCCCAGCGATTCGCACAATTTGTCAATAGTCGCGAGGGTGGTGTTGTAGTGGGGCCGTGAACCCAATGCTTCAATTGTCGCTCGAGCCAACCCAGTGCGTTCGGCGAGCTCAGCATAGCTCATTGCCATCCCTGTCCTTTTTTCGAAAGCGGCGATTGCTTCGCGCAATTTGATAACGATCACTTGACTGACCTGCAGCAGTCTTGTATTGTGGATACAAGACTGTTTCCCCTGACTGTGGTGGTTTCTTGTCTGACAACTACGAGGTTACCTCGTCACGGGGAATCTGTACAACTTGGGCGTGCTACATCCAGTACGCCTTTTCCAAAACCGCTCGAAACGGAGAATTGAAAATGACAAACGGTGGTAGCCACAAACACGAAAAAGCAGGCGAAACAAAGAAGGGCAAAGCCGGGGCCAAGGAAACAAAAGCCAACCCCAAAAAATAGTTCAGATGCCGAAATTCGTGCAATCTCGAACGTGCTGGAAATGAATCAGGTTTGCAGCGACGAGTGAATGCCGTCCATCCGCTCGTGGGCGGTTGCCCGAATTTGGTGTCGGTTTTCCTGCGTCTGGAATCAAAAGACCAGTCCTGAGCCCCGCGTACCGAATACGCGGTGGCTCTTTTTACGCGCACTCGACTGAAAGCCGATGGCATAGCACGCCCCGAAGACTCAGACGTCTCGCCGCAGCAAGTCTTCAACACGGCGATGGTATTTGGACATCGTATCACGGGATCCTACATACAACAGCACATCGATCGCCAACAGCAGGCAGAACTCTTGGCAGCGAAATCCATCAGCAGTCCAGTGCAGTACGGCAGCGATGATTGACGCAA
>JAGQQS010000061.1 GCA_020426105.1 Planctomycetaceae bacterium | reverse complement strand
GAATCGACGCGAATGAACGCGAATAATTGCAGCGTACCAGTGGACTCACGCCACACCGCTCGCCGGTATGATGCGGCTTGTCGGCCCCTCGGAGGTCAACTCTGGGGGCCAAAATCAAAGCGGCGCTGGCCACGCGATCCGTTCGCACGTAAAATCCAGCCAGCTCGCGTGGCACTTGTCCCGCAGGCTGTTTGATTTTCGCAGAAGGATGTGCCGTGTTTAAGTTCTATCGCCATGTACGAACTCTTCATCTCGCCCTGTTGACGGCGTTGGTTCTCAACGCTTCATGCTGCCGCCAGTCTGCTGCTCAGGCGCCAGTGGCTGACATCACCGAGACCGACCCGAGCGAGGCCATGGCTCTGGAAACCGCGCTCATCGGTCGTGCGCGTCAATTGACATTCGAAGGGCGGCGTGCTGGCGAAGGTTACTTCAGTGCGGATGGTCATCGATTGGTATTCCAAAGTGAGCGGGAATCCGGAAACCCGTTTTATCAGATCTATCTGATGGATCTGGACTCGGGCGATACTCAGCGTATTTCGCCGGGTACCGGAAAAACAACGTGTGCCTGGATTCATCCGAACGGGGAAAAGGTCCTGTTTTCTTCCACGCAGGATGATCCGGACGCGGTACAGGAGCAGAAGGAAGAACTTGAACTGCGTGCGACGGGCAAAGAACGCCGCTACGCCTGGGACTACGATGAGTACTTTGAGATTTACGAATACGAACTGACCACAAAACAGTATCGGAAACTTACTGATTCGCGCGGCTATGACGCGGAAGGATCCTGGTCGCCCGACGGAAGTTTGATCGCATTTGCCTCGAATCGCTCAGCGTACGAACAGGAGCTAACGCCTGCGCAACGAACGGCCTTCGAAACGGATCCTGCGTGGGCGAACGAAATCTACGTGATGAAAGCGGACGGAACTGATGTTAAGCGTTTGACGACGACGGCGGGATATGACGGCGGTCCATTCTTCAGTCCAGGCGGAGACCGCATTTGCTGGCGTCGATTTGCGGAAAACGGAGCGACGGCAGAAATAATGACGATGAATATCGACGGGACTGATCAACAGCAATTGACACATCTGGAGGCCATGTCGTGGGCTCCGTATTATCATCCCAGCGGCCAGTACCTGATCTTCACCACGAACCGCCATGGGTTTGCCAACTTCGAACTCTACATGGTCGATGTCGCGGGGAAGCATGAACCTGTCCGCGTGAGTTACACACCAGGGTTTGACGGACTGCCGGTATTCAGTCCGGATGGCGCGCATCTGGCATGGACTACCAACCGCACCGTGACAAAACAATCGCAGATTTTCTTTGCGGAATGGAATCACGATCGGGCATTGGAACTGCTGGGGTTGAAATCCGAAACCCCGCCTGCAGCGGATGCCAACAGCAGCACCCGCACCATGGTGTTGACGCCTGAAGCACGGGGAGATTTTGCGCCGGCGGATGCCGTGAGGCACGTCGAGTTTCTCTGTCGCCCTCAGTTGGGCGGCCGTCTGACGGGTTCAAAGGGCGAGCAACTGGCCACAAATTATGTGGCCTTGAATTTTGAGACCATGGGTTTGCTGCCGGCCGGAGACGACGACACTTATTTTCAGGAGTTCGAATTCACGTCGGGGGTTTCAGCCGGCCCGCATAATGGATTGTCCATCGAGAGTACCGGAGGAAATCAGAGCGAACCTGCCGTGCGGCTGAAACTGGACGAAGACTGGCGTCCCGTGGCATTCTCGAGTTCGACCAGTGTCGAACCCTCGGATGTCATCTTTGCCGGATATGGCATTCGGGCACCGGCGGCGGATGGCGTTGAAGAATACGATTCGTTCGTGCATCTGGATGTCAAAGACAAATGGGTGGTTGCGTTTCGTTTTATGCCGGAAAATCTTAGTCCGGAACAGCGGCAGCATTTTAATCGCTTTTCCAGTCTGCGTTTCAAAGCGATGCAGGCGCGCGATCTGGGCGCGCGGGGACTGATTCTTGTCAGCGGTCCGTCATCAGGCGTTAAAGAGCAGCTCGTTCCACTGCAGTTCGACGGATCTCTGTCCGGATCGGGTCTACCGGTCATCAGTGTTACGGACGGCGTCGCTGCGAAGTGGTTCACGGAGCGCGGGAAAGATCTGGCAGCAGTGCAGCGCAAGATGGATTCCGGGGAACCGGTCATGGGATTTCCGCTGGACGGCCTGAAGATCACCGCGAGTATTGATATTCAACAGGAAAAGAAAACGGGGCGCAATGTTCTGGGTCGGTTGCAGATCAACGAATCTCAGGCCGGTCAGATTGTCGTTGTGGGTGCCCATATTGATCATCTGGGCACCGGACCAAACGGGAATTCCCTGGCGCGGGGTGATGAACAATCGCAGATTCATTTTGGGGCAGACGATAACGCATCGGGTGTTTCGGCGATGCTGCAGATCGCGGAAGCGATGTCACTCGCCAAAGACGCCGGCAGACTTCAAGGGGCTCGGGATATCGTCTTTGCGGCATGGTCTGGTGAAGAACTCGGACTGCTGGGATCCAGTCACTATGTGAAAAACCTGGAAACACTGTTTTCTCAGCATGCAGCCGACGTGGGCGGTGACGCCGCCGAAACGGAACCGGCTGCAGCCCCGGCGACACCGGAGAAAAAAGAGGATATTGCCGGGCCGAATACGGGCGGTCTGAATTTCTATATTGCGGCCTGTCTGAACATGGACATGGTGGGGCGACTGCAGGAAAAACTGGTACTCCAGGGGATCGGTTCTTCTGCGTCATGGCAGAAGATCATTGAACAGGCCAATGCGCCGCTTGGATTGCCATTGACGCTTCAGGACGACAGTTATCTTCCCACCGATGCCAGCATTTTTTTTCTGCACTCTGTTCCGATACTTTCTGCGTTTACCGGCAATCACAGCGAATACCACACACCGCGTGACACGCCGGAAAAACTGAACTACGAGGGGATAGCCAAAATCGCCCGGCTGATGAGTCTCGTCTGTCGACAACTCGTCGCGGCTGAGCAACCGCCTGTTTATGTGGCGCAGGAGCGGCCGAAAGACGGACAGCGCCGGGCCATGCTGCGTGCCTGGCTGGGGACAGTGCCGGATTATGCGCAGTCGGATGTGAAAGGTGTAATGTTGTCAGGCGTGGCCAAAGGCGGGCCGGCAGAAGTGGCGGGCGTAAAAGGCGGAGATGTCATCGTGAAACTTGCCGGCAAGGCGATCGAGAATATTTACGACTACACGTACGCCATCGAAGCACTCAAATCCGGTCAGGAGACGGAGATTACAGTCCGGCGAGCTGGCGAAGAAATTACGATGAAGGTATTGCCAGGTTCACGAGATTGAAGACAGTCGGGGTCGTTGTTGTTCCTGAGGTGTGGTCGCAAACACACCTTCACCAGTCACAGCCGTGCTGGTGCGTCACAACAAGAATTTACCGTAGTGGACGAGGCCACGAGTCCCGATCACCAAGAATTTGCCTTAGTGGACGAGGCAACGAATCCCGATCACCAAGAATTTGCCGTAGTGGACGAGGCAACGAGTCCCGGTCACCAAGAATTTGCCGTAGTGGACGAGGCAACGAGTCCCGGTCACCAAGAATTTGCCGTAGCGGACGAGTCCCGGTCAGCCCTGTAACTGCAGGGACTCGTGGCCTCGTCCACTACGATTTATCCTCTTTTTTGATTTCGCCGGAGCAATAGTGAGTGCACTGCATAGCGAAGGGTGGACGGTATACCCGTTGCGCCGCCGACGGGATTGCCTGCACTTTTTTCGCAACGGCAATCCGTACAAATCCGCGAAGCCATGGAATTGTTGATGGATGGATTCTAAGCTCTCCCGGAATCGCCTCACACAGCGCCGGCCAGTTCACGCAGGACGGATTCCACTTCAATCGACTGGTTCAGTGCATCGACGATTTCAGGCACCAGTTCGTCTGCATGTTCCGATGGAATCTGACACGTTCCGGCTGCAGGATGTCCACCGCCACCGTGTTTGAGCATCAGTTTGCCGACATCGACCGGGTTGGTCCGACTCAGAATCGATTTTCCCACGGCGATCGCAGTGGTCCCCGGTTGTTTGCTGCGGAGCAGATGCACAGAAACATTGCATTCCGGCAACAGGGCATAGGAGAGAAAGCGATTACCGCAGTAGATCACATCTTCTTCCCGCAGATCGATGACGGCAACGTTGCCGTAGACGCCGGAGCAGCGTGCGATCTGTTCGCAGTAATCCTGGCGATGCAGATTATACAGTTCCACACGTTCGCGCACGTCATGCAATTGCAGGATCTGTTCGATAGTGTGGCTTCGGCAGTATTCAATCAGCGACATCATCAACTGATAGTTGGAAATACGGAAGTCGCGGAATCGACCGAGGCCGGTGCGGGGATCCATGATAAAATTGAGCAGGACCCAGCGTTTTGGCAGCAGAATTTCTTCGCGGGAGAAGCGAGCGGAATCGCATTTATCGACAGCCTGCATCATTTCAAGACTAATCGTTCTGAAGCGTGCGGCACCGCCGAAGTAGTTGTAGACCACGCGGGCTGCTGAATCAGCATCGCTGTCGAGCACGTAGTTTTGTCGGACAGTATGACCGTTCCTCAATTCTTCACTGTGATGGTGATCGAAGCACAGGTGACAGGCCGCCACATACGGCAGATTTGTAATAATATCGCGCGGAGTGATTTCGATCAGTCCGTCCTGCATATCTTTGGGATGCACGAACATAATATCATCGATCATCTCGATCTCGCGCAGCAACGCAGCGCTGACCAGACCATCGAAATCGCTGCGAGTCACAAGTCGGTAGTTGAAAGACGGAAGCGTCATGGTTTTGTCTCGTTGAAAGATCAAGTGCTGACGAGCAAAGCAGCTCGATGCTGCAGTGGGCTGCGATGTGGAGACATCATCAACCACCCAAAAACTACGTTGCGGAACCGCGCGGGGCCGTGAGGACGTGCTGTTTCTTCATCAAACCCGCAGATTCGATGGTCCGATTATGACGATTGTTCCCGACAGAACCGGAACGCAGAAATCGGCGGTCAATCACGCCGGAAGATTTTTGCTTCAGGAACGAAAGGCACGTGGTCGTCGAGTGGAAAAATGGGGCGTGGGCAGCGGGTATGTCCCAGAGACTGCAGATTCGCGCTCGCGGAACCAGGAGCATCCACATGGATCATTTTTGAGCACCAGTCTGCATACATGTGATGCTGACAATGGGGAGACTTTACCACCACGGCGTCAAAGTTCCGGGGATTTTGACCGTGTGCGAAATAGAAGCTGCGGTCGTAGAGATTTACGGGATTGCTCCCAACGACAATCGTGAAATTTTCGGATTCCAGAACTGCCGTCAGACCGGATCGCCACTCTTCCCCAAACGATTCACTGCGAAAGCGTCCATCGGACAACAATCGGACGGTTGCGTTGACGCGTAACGGCTGAAAGCGTGCCGGGTCGCGGGTACCACCCAGCGTGGTTTCAAGTTTCGCTCCGATGCCAGCGGCGAAGGCGGCCCGCACCGCCGGGGCATCTACGATCGGGAGCAAGGTGCGTCCGCGGTAGCCGGCGTCAAGCAGCTTCCGCAGAACGGCATTGCTGTCACCTGACGCCCCGGAGCTTGTCGCATCTGCTGCATCCACCAGGACCACAGTGCCTTTTGATTGCGCCAGTATCGCGCGCGCCATTTCGTCGAGACTGACAAGAGGCACCTGCATGAAATCATGGTTCTCCCAGAAGTTCGTCGCGATCAAGAGAGCTTCCCGGACTGCAAGTTCGGCGTCATTATCAGTCACTACGAAGCTGTAAGTCTGCAGAGCGGGCACGTCGGTAAAAGGATTTCCAATAAAGACGCCAGCAGACAAACCGCTCGGGTTCGTCTCGGCGATTTGCGCCATGCGGATACTTTCTCCGAACCGTCCTGTGGCAGTGATGAGTTCGTCACCACGGACCAGCGCCGGGATCGCGACCTTCGCCGTGACGGGTTTGACGTCACCGGCCACAATCTTCAGCAGCAGTTTTGCGGCGCGTTCACCGGTTTCGAAAAAGTCCACGTGCGGATAAGTGTGATACGCGACAACGGCATTACTGTGCTCCAGCATGCGGTCGGTTACAATTCCGTGCAGGTCGAGCGACACAACAATCGGTATCTTCTCGCCCAGTATTTTGCGGGTTTCTGCCAGTAGCCAGCCTTCCGGATCGAGTTCCGCTTCACTGGCCATCGCACCGTGCATACAAAAGTAGACGCCATCTACTGGTGGAGCGGCCCGAACAGATTGCAGAAACTCCTGGGCGATTCGTTCCCATGCTTCACGGGCCAGTGTACCGCCGGAAGAAATAAAGAACGCGCTATAACCGGGGACGATCTCAATTTCCGGCGCCGCCTCGAAGACGGCAAGGGCACCACCGATTTCGTTGCGAACCGTGCGGTGATAGGCAAGCAGGTCATCTCCCTGACGAATTCCGAAATCCTCGTATCCACTGAGATACGGGTTGAAGGTAGACACCTCTTGTTTACACTCGGCAATCAGAATTCGTGGCATGACGTTTCCGCTCGGATTTCACTGACTGACAGGTCTATGACACAAACGCCTGCAGGCTACTGCAGGAAATGCCGTTCGACAATCGTTTATGGGTCGCGGAATTTTGAAACGCATTCAACGCGCATGAAAAAAGCCAGACACGAGAATAAAGTCAACGCGGGGATTGAGTCGTGACTTTATTCACATCTCTGGCTGCTGGAACTGAACCAGTTAGAAATTCAGTGATCGGAATCAGTTTTAACGGAGATTTCGGGAGTCGGTTGCTTCGCGACTACGTCCGCAATCTCCTTGCGGAGGACTCGAACATCTGCCGGCGCTTCGATAGACAACCGCACCCGCCCGCCACGGACTTCGGTTACCGTCACGCGGATACCTCCTGCGATCTGAATTGATTCTCCAATTTTTCGGCTGAGGACAAGCATCTTGCAGGTTCCTTTGCAAAATCCAACGAAACTCTTCGGTGATCGTTAAACATCGCCTCCATGCATCGAGGGGTGAATCACTTCACGTTCGACACTTCAATTTTGGCAGTCGTTCGCCATTATCGTGCAAATATCATGCGGGTTTCGGCATAAACTGCCGATTCCCTCGTTCTTACGAAGAAAAGAGACCTCATCCAAAGAATTTCTCTGACGAATTTTGCCAAATTGTCAGGATTCCGGCCATTGGTAGTTCTCGATCCGTGCTCCGACGGAATTTTTCCGCAATCAAGGCAGCCTTTGACGCCCGTCGTCCTGACGTAGCAGTGATGTGTATCAATCTGCTTCGCTATGTATGATTTTGCGTCACTTCGACAAGTCGTGTGCCAGTCTGCCAAAAAGACCGGACTGCAACTGCGGCAGCACGGTTGAGGATTGCGAAAAACGCGTAAGTGCTTGCTGTAATTGCGTTTGCGCTTCAAGGTGTTTTGGCGGCACAAAGTTTGCAATCCGCGACTCCATTCCAGAAGACTCTGCCACTCTGTGCGTAGCTCGTTGCTGATCTTGCACTGAATTGGCCTGAAGTGATACATAACAACAGCGGGGAAAGTTTGAGGAGAAGCCGTGGCTAAGTTGCTGACGTTTGACGAAGAGGCGCGTAAAAGCCTGCTGTCCGGCGTGTCGAAGTTGTCTAAAGCAGTTGCCAGTACCCTGGGGCCTCGCGGTCGGAACGCCGTGCTGGACAAGGGCTGGGGCGCACCGAAGGTGACGAAGGACGGGGTAACCGTCGCCGAGGACATTGAGCTGGAAGATCCTTACGAGAACGTTGCAGTCCAGTTGGTGAAGGAAGCGGCCAGCAAGACGAACGACGTGGCAGGAGACGGAACGACGACCGCGACAGTCCTGTCCGAAGCACTGTTTCGCTCGGCTTTGAAGTACATTGCGGCGGGTGCTGATGCGATGGCGTTGAGTCGCGGAGCAAACAAGGCGGTGGCCGCTGTCATTGAAGCGCTGGGGAAGATGTCGAAACCGGTTAAGGCGACGGATCGTGAATCGATCGCCAAGGTGGCTTCAATCGCCGGGAATAATAATTCTGAGATCGGCGAGATTCTCGCTGACGCACTCATGAAGGTTGGCAAAGACGGCGTGATCACGGTTGAAGAAGGCCGTCATGTCACCACTGAAGTTGAATTGGTTGAAGGGATGCAGTTTGATCGAGGCTACCTGTCACCACATTTCATCACAAATGACGACGAGCAGGAAGTTGAGTTCGATAATTGTCGGATCCTGCTGCATGAAGAAAAAATTTCGAGTGCGAAGCAGATGGTGCCGCTGCTCGAAGCAATTTCTAAAAGTGGTGCTCCGCTGTTGATTATTGCGGAAGATGTTGAGGGCGAGGCCCTGGCAACACTGGTCGTCAACAAAATGCGTGGGATCGTCAAAGTTGCGGCGGTGAAGGCTCCTGGATATGGCGACCGTCGCAAAGCCATGATGGAAGACATCGCAGTCCTCACGGGCGGCAAGGCGTTCTTTAAAGACCTGGGGGTCAAGCTGGAGAATGTTCAGCTCTCCGATCTTGGAAAGGCGAAGCGGGTTCGGATTGATGCCAATAAGACAATCATCGTCGAAGGTGGCGGCAAGAAGCCGGAGATTACGGGACGGGTTGAGCAGATTCGTCGTGAGATCGAGGGCACTGACAGCGACTACGATCGCGAAAAGCTGCAGGAGCGTCTTGCAAAACTGGCGGGGGGCGTCGCGCAGATTAACGTGGGGGCCGCCACCGAAACTGAGATGAAGGAACGCAAGGACCTTATTGACGACGCGCTGGCGGCAACGCGAGCGGCGATTGAAGAAGGGATCGTGCCTGGTGGTGGCGTCGCGCTGCTGCGATGTGCCGCCGCTCTGGATGAACTCACACTGAAGAACGACGAAGAGTACGGTGTCGAGCTGGTTCGGGGTGTGTTGGAGATGCCACTGCGGATGATTGCGGAGAATGCCGGACTTGATGGAGCTGTTGTGGCAAACCGCGTCAAGAAAGAAAAGAAAATCAGTTACGGCTACGATGCCCTGAATGACACTTACGGTGACATGCTTGCTTTCGGTGTGATTGACCCGACCAAGGTTGTACGCACCTCACTGCAGAACGCAATGAGCGTTGCAACCCTGTTGATGACTACGGACTGCATCGTTGTCAACGAACCCAAGAAGCCTGAAGACGAGCATCATGACGACCACCATCACGATGGTGGCGGCATGGGCGGCATGGGTATGGGTGGCATGGGCGGAATGGGTGGCATGCCAGGGATGATGTAATCCCAGGGTGTTCCTGTTACGGCAATAGCTGAATATTTGATCTGTCTGAACTCAATTTCCACATTACATAACACTCCGAGCATGGCTCGGAAATTTCGGAGCTGAATTAGAATGAAAATTAATCCTCTTGATGACCGTGTTGTTGTTCGTCCCAACGAAGCTGAAGAAACCACCGCAGGCGGAATTGTGCTGCCGGATGCCGCGAAAGAAAAACAGCAGCGTGGCACGGTCCTGGCTGTTGGGCCGGGTCGGATGCTGGACAGCGGCGAGCGATCTGCGATCAGTGTCAAAGTGGGCGATCAGGTTCTGTTTGGCAAATATGGCGGAACGGAAGTCGAAGTCGATGGTGAAGAAGTCAAGATCCTGCGTGAGAGTGACATTCTGGCCAAGCTTGTGTAGTGGATTCCGGAAGACAGACGGATGCTCCCTGCGGGCATCCGTCGTGTGCCGGTGGCCCGTGACGCACCGCGTGCCGGCAAACGAATTTCTCCCTTGCATTTAATTCAAATCATTGCAGCGATTGAACCGCTGAAGGAGCCTAAGAAGTGGCAAAACAACTCTTGTTTGACGATCGAGCCCGCCTCAAACTGCAGCGCGGTGTTGAGACACTGGCGAAAGCTGTCGCTGTGACGATGGGTCCAACCGGTCGTAATGTGATTATCGACAAAAGTTTCGGCAATCCCGTCGTGACGAAAGACGGCGTCACGGTTAGTAAGGAAGTGGAACTTGAAGACCCGTATGAGCACATGGGGGCGAAGCTGGTCAATGAAGTGGCCAGTAAGACCAGTGACACGGCTGGCGACGGCACGACGACGGCGACAGTGCTGACGCGTGCGATCTATGGCGAAGGACTGCGCAGTATTTCTCTGGGTGCAAACCCGACAGTCGTCCGCAAGGGGATTGAAACGGCTGTTGACGCGGCTCTGAAGAGTCTGGAGAAACAGGCCAAACCGGTTGAATCCAAGAAACAGATTGCTCAGGTCGGTGCGATTTCCGCAAACAACGACAAGGCGATTGGCGATATGATTGCCGACGCCATGGAACGGGTTGGTCGTGACGGGGTGATCACTGTCGAAGAGGGCAAGGGCAACAGCACGACACTTGAATTCGCCGAAGGGATGCAGTTCGACAAGGGGTACATCAGTCCCTACTTTGTAACTCAGGCTGATGACATGAAGGCCGTTCTGGAAGACTGCCTGATTCTGTTGTTCGAAAAGAAGATCAGCAATCTGCGGGAATTTGTGCCGTTGCTTGAGAAGGTTGCGCGTTCCGGCAAGCAGCTGTTGATCATCGCGGAAGATGTTGATGGCGAAGCGTTGACGGCGCTGGTGGTCAACAAGCTTCGCGGAATTCTGAAGGTCTGTGCCGTCAAGGCACCGGGCTTCGGTGATCGCCGCAAAGCGATGCTGGGTGACATGGCCGTCCTGACGGGAGGCACACTGATTTCGGAAGATCTGGGCATCAAACTGGAATCGATCGAGTTGTCTCATATGGGCAGTGCCCGTCGTGTGGAAGTCACCAAAGATGACTGTACGATTATTGAAGGTGCCGGCAAAGCGGGTGCGATCAAGACACGCGTACAGCAGATTCGTGATCACATTGAAAAGACGGACAGCGATTACGATCGTGAAAAATTCCAGGAGCGACTCGCCAAGTTGACGGGTGGGGTTGCAGTCATTTCTGTGGGGGCATCGACTGAGACAGAAATGAAGCAGACCAAAGCTCGCATGGAAGATGCTCTGCATGCCACGCGGGCCGCCGTTGAAGAGGGCATTCTGCCGGGTGGTGGTGTGGCATTGCTGCGTGCGATTGATGCGGTTCAGAAGATTCAGGCCACAGGTGACGAAGCCATCGGTGTGGGGATTATTGTGCGTGCCCTCGAAGCGCCTGCCCGCACGATTGCTGCAAATTGTGGCAAGGACGGAGCCGTGATCGTGGACGAAGTTCGTCAGCTCAAGGGATCCATGGGCTACGATGCTTCAAAAGATGAGTACGTCGATATGCTGGCTGCGGGCATTCTTGACCCTGCAAAGGTTGTACGAAACGCATTGTCGAATGCGGCATCGATTGCCGGACTGATGTTGACGACTCAGGTGCTTGTTACAAAGACGGACGACGCTGACGGCGGAAAGAAGAATGCCGCTGAAGGGGTTGTGCGATAGGGGATGCGAAACAGGCTCATGTCGGATCCGCTGGAACTGCGTGATGCCTCATGGTTGTGACTATGAAACCGCGGGGCACCAGCAATGGTGTCCCGTCTTCGTTTGTAGCCTCGCACCTGATGGGCGTTTCAACATTGTATATGTGTCGTCCTTTCGCGCTACAGCTTCATAATTCAATTACTTTTCCTGGTTTTCGATGATGTCGACTCAGCGATGCTATTACGAAATTCTCGGCGTCGTCCGCACGGCTTCGCCGGAAGAACTAAAAAAGGCCTACCGGAAGCTGGCCCTGAAACATCATCCGGACCGCAACCCGGACAATGAAGAAGCGGTGCACCTGTTCAAGGAAGCATCTGAAGCATTTGAGGTGCTGAGTGATGCGGAGAAGCGAGCAAGATACGACCGACTGGGCCATGCCGGTGTTCGCGGTGCTGCTGGTGGTGGAGCCGGCTTCCAGGATGTGAACGATATTTTTGGTGCCTTCGGTGATTTGTTCGAAGGCTTCGGCTTTCAGTTTGGGAGTGGAACCGGGGGGGCTCGCGGAAGTCGTCGATCCGGAGCGTCGCGTGGTGAATCGCTGCAGACTAAAATTCGGATTGATCTGACTGAAGCCTTCAATGGCTGCAAACGCGAATTGCGTATTTCGCGGCATGAAGCATGTGACACATGTCAGGGTTCCGGCTGCAAGCCGGGGACTTCACCCGTTAAGTGCACGACCTGTGGCGGCCATGGCCAGGTGATTCAGTCTCAGGGATTTTTTAAGTTTCAGACAACGTGTCCGGCGTGTCGTGGCCGCGGGACGGTGGTCAAGAATTCGTGTCCTGCATGCAACGGTCAGGGCCGTGTGCTGAAAGAGGTCACTCGGGAGATTTCTATCCCGGCGGGGATTGATGCGGGGATGCAGATGTGCCTGCGTGGCGAAGGTGAAGCCGGTCTGAACGGCGGTCCGCGCGGTGACCTGTTCGTCGATATTGACGTAAAGAAGCATCCGCTTTTTCAGCGTGAAGGTCAGGATCTGATGTATCGGTTACCGATTACATTCGCTCAGGCGGCACTGGGGGCAGAGATTGAAATCCCCACGCTGAAGGGGCCTGAGATCCTCAAAATAAAACCAGGGACACAGCCCGGAGAGATCAATCGACTTCGAGGCCAGGGGATGCCGGATCCGCGCGGGGGCACCGGACGTCCCGGCGATTTGCTGGTTGAAATCCAGGTGGAAATTCCAAGGAAGCTGTCTGCTGAACAGGAAGAGTTACTGCGGAAGCTGGCTGATCTGGATCACAAAGATGTAATGCCCCACAGTAAGTCGTTTTTCGAAAAAGTGAAACAGTTTTTCTCAGGTCAGGAAGAGACCGATGAGGAATGAGGTGAATCCATGACACAGGCAGATCCCAACAAAAACAATCCGGAACAACCTGCAGCCCCGTCCGATGAATCGGTTGTGGATGCGTTTGCTGACGCATTGGCGAATGATACGGAGGCTCCCATCGCTAACGATCCACAACAGGCAAAGATCGACGAACTGCAAAACCGTATCATTCGGATGCAGGCGGATGCCGAGAATTTTCGGCGCAGGATACAGCGAGAGCAGGACGAAGCACGCAGGTTCGAATCTCTGCGTCTGGTGCGGGACTTACTCCCCGGCCTCGATGGACTTAATCGCGCGATCAGCAGTGCAGAGCAAACCGGCGACATGCAAACGCTGCTCGATGGTATCAAGATGGTCGCGCAGCAGTTTCGGGATACACTGAAAGCGCATGCGGCTGAACCGATTGAAGCTTTGGGACAACCGTTCGACCCCAATCTGCACGAAGCTCTGACTCAGATCCCCTCGGCCGAACATCCTCCCATGACCGTGCTGCAGGTCGTGGAGATGGGGTACCGCATGCATGATCGTGTCGTCAGGCCCGCGCGTGTGATTGTGTCGAGCGCGCCACCCGAAGCGTAATTTCTGCAAAGCCGAAGAAGACGCGGAGACGCGCTGCGTGCAGGCTGCTTCAACACCTGTGAATTTGTTACTTACCCGCTTTCTTACGAGACGTGTGATGCCAACTTACGAATATCAATGCACCGCTTGTGATAACAAGTGGGAAGAGTTTCAGTCGATCAAAGCTGAACCGACGAGAAAGTGTCCAAAATGCAGGAAGCTTAAGGCCGAACGGATTATCAGCGCCGGCGGCGGAATCATATTTAAGGGGTCCGGATTTTATCAGACCGATTACCGCAGCGAGTCTTACAAGAAAGGGGCTGAAGCTGCGAAGAAAGCCAGTGAGGCATCGACTGCTTCTTCGTCGGATACCGGAAAGTCTGAGTCCAAATCCGCGCCAGCGTCCAGTCCGAAAAAAGAATCGGCCGACTGATCTGTGCACTACCGGTTTCTGGCTTCCCGCATTTCGCGTTTGGCATCCTGTTCCTTCATCTTCTGGCGTTTGTCGTGCAGTTTGCGACCTTTGCACAGACCAAGGCGGATCTTGACCAGTCCGCGCTGGAAGAAGACAGTTAACGGGATCAGCGTCAGACCATCGTTGTCGGCGCTCTCGATGAACTTGCGAATCTCGCGTCGTCTCAGCAGCAACTTGCGTTTGCGTTGCCGGGCGTGATTGTAGATCGATGCCTGAGCGTATTCGGCAATGTCGCAGTCGATCAGCCAGACTTCGTGATCATCGACGCGGGCATACGCTTCTTCGATCGAGATTTTATTGTTCCGAATGCTTTTGACTTCACTGCCAGACAGCACAATTCCGCAGTCGATTTCATCCAGCACGTCATACTCATGCCGCGCGCGACGATTGGTACAGACGATTTTTCGATCCTGTTCGTCGTCGCTTTTTCTGTTCGACGCTTTGTTCTTGTGTGTTGCCATTGTGGGTTATTATTCGCGTCGTCCACCCACAGTTTCACGCGATTCTTCGTGAATCTCAGCATTCGGATCGTCGTAGAGATGAGCTGGCAGTTTGGGACCACGCATAGCGTTTGACGTAACCTGTTCGATACGAAACAACTGCTCGCCCAGAGTATTGATCCGCCGGGAAACATCGTCGTTGTTCTGTTCAATGCCACCGGATACAAGGTTGATCACACCGAGGAACAGCAGCATCTGCGCGACAGTCGTCACGAGCCAGCCGGTGGGAGTATATTCAGAATAACCTCCGAAATGTCCATAAATGACCATCGCGGTACCAATGGTCAGCCCCAGGACGCCCAGATAGGCCAGAAACTGACCGGTGACACTTGTGAGGTTTGAACGACGCGGTGCCGTGACTTCAAAATGCGGCCCCCGCATCCCTGTGTCGTGAGCATCATCGATATAGCGATGTTTCGGAAGCGTCTGAGTCCGTCCGCGGCGGCCATCGGTGCCCGTGACCCGATCCACAGGTTCCGCCGTGTCGAATCTGAACCGACGTCCGGAAGCAGCCGAATTCGAAACGATTTTCGTATCCGGGGCCACGGACGACGGAATTGAACCGCCCGGCCCGGCTGCTGCGGCAACGTCGTCATTTCCACCAGGCTGGTCAACTCGAAGATTTCTGTTCACGTTTTCAGATCCTGCTGAACTGAGTGTGGCCGGACGCTCCAATTGAAACCGCCGATGCAATGGCGGTCGGCGCATGGAATTCCGTGTAATCTTTTTCGGCACAGGGACAGGCAAAAATTCGCTGACATTGGCGGTTTCCGCCGGTTCAGCACGGGACAGCTCCGAATCGGCATGGCTCAACTCGTCCATCGCGGGTTTCGATTGTAGCGATTCCGAAGCATGGGCCGTTTCGTCTGCGAGGGCTTCCATTTCGTGTTCGGCTGTCGATTCGGCATTGGTTACCAGGGGGCGCATCTGCATTTGCTGTAGTTCATATTCTCTCGCTCGCGCCATTTCCATAACCCGCTGCAGTTCGGGTGTGATGCCCGCGTCAGACACTGCTGCATCCGCCACAGTCGTCAAATCAAGAATATCGACGGATGCCAGTACAGGCAAACTCAGTTCCGGATCCACCTGATGTGCGGCCAACGCATCCGCCACTTCAGGCTTGTCAACCGATTCATTCTCGGGCAGAACGTTCGAATGCATGGAATGCGTCGCCGGCGGAGCATCGACCACTTCACAGGACTGTTTGTCCCGTTCTGCCACAGCCTCGGCCTGTTGCTCAATTACCGCTTGTTCGGCTGCAGGCTGTTCGGCTG
>JAGQQS010000995.1 GCA_020426105.1 Planctomycetaceae bacterium | reverse complement strand
TGGAATGATATACTGCTACCTTTTTTTTTTTTTTTTTTTGCAACATGCGGCCCGTATACGCTCAGGAAGAAGCGCAGTCTGAAAAACAGGTAAGCTACTATCGTTCAGTGCGTCCGATCCTGCAGCGGCAGTGTTCAGGGTGCCATTTTCCGGGAAAGCTGGAAGGCAAACTGTCGGTACTGGGTGTGGCTGAATTGCTCAAAGGCGGTGAAGCGGGGGCCGCCGTCGTCCCTGGAAAACCTGATGAAAGCGTGCTCGTCCAGTATGTATCGGGCGATGATCCTCAAATGCCGCTGAATGGAGAACCACTGTCAGCAGACAATATTCATACGATTCGGACATGGATCGCTCAGGGGGCCAGCGATGATTCTCCCCCGGATGTGGGTGTCAAAATCGATGCTGAGAACCCACCCGTTTATTCCACGCCTCCGGTTGTGACGTCAATTGATTATTCACCGGATGGAAAACTTCTGGCTGTGTCAGGATATCACGAAGTACTCATTCACACGCTCGACGGCAGTGTTCCCCCGAAACGCCTGATTGGCCGATCGCAGCGAATTGAATCGCTGGCATTTTCTCCGGACGGACAGACCCTCGCCGTCGTCGGTGGTACACCCGCATTGTTCGGTGAATTGCAATTGTGGAACGTGGCTGAGGGCCGATTACTGCACTCAGCCACGCTCGCGCTGGATACATTGTTCGGTGTGTCTTTCAATGCTGACGGGACACATGTGGCATTTGGTGCCGCGGATAATCGCCTGCGAGTGGTCAAGGTTGAAACGGCCGAAGTGACGATGCGGATGGATGCTCATTCCGACTGGGTCCAGGGAACTACTTTTTCCCTGAAGAACGATCATGTCATCAGCGTCAGTCGCGACATGTCCATGAAACTTACTATTGTCGCCACCGGTCAGTTTGTGGACAACATTACGAGCATTACTCCTGGGGCCTTAAAGGGCGGCCTGGTCGATGTCATTCGCCATCCGACGCGGGAAGAAGTACTCGCCGTCGGGTCTGATGGCGAACCGCGGCTGTATAAAATATTCCGCGAGAAAGCTCGACAAATCGGTGACGATTTTAATCTGATACGCGCATATTCGAAACTTCCTGGTCGGTTGTGTGATCTTGACCTGTCTCCTTCCGGTACCAGGTTTGTCGTCGGATCCAGTACGGCGATTTCCGGTGCTGCAAGAATCTATATGACCGAAGATGCGGCGAAGTTTGTGGATATTGCGGACATACAGGCGCCGGTATTTGCGGTTAGTTTCAGGCCTGATGAAATGCAGGTCGCCGTATCCGGGTTTGATGGGATTATTAAACTGTGTAACGCTGAAACCGGTGCCGTTGAGAAGACGTTCCCGGCAGCGCCCCTGACACCGGGAGCAACATCGGTCGTAAAGGCCGCAGAATAACGCGCTGTGATTCCGGGAGCCCACGGAGGTCATGAACAGTCAATTTAGGATTCAGGTCAATTTAGTATTTTAGTATTCAGATCAGATTAGTATTCAGGTCAGTCATTTACCGTTTCCCAGCCTACGAGACCATTACGATGATGCCCCTCGTTCATCCATCAAGCTGCTTTGTTGCTCTCACTGCCTGTCTGTGCTCAGCAGCGTTCTGTGTTGCCGATGAGCAGACCGCGGCGACCGCGAATTCTGCGGTCCGTGAGTTCGTCAGTCTGGAGGTTTATCCGCCGGAATTGACGATCTCCTCGATTCGAGATTCGCGCCGGGTCATCGTGACGGGGGTGACGGCAGACGGACAGAAGATTGATGTCAGCGGAAAGACTTCCGTCACCACGTCGTCACCGGTCTGCAGCGTTGCCGCAGACGGATACATCGTACCCGTCGCGGCCGGCGAAGGCGCGATACTTGTCGAAGCGGTGGGGCAGAAGAAAGAAGTGCCGGTTCATGTGACATCGATCGAAGCAGTGCCGGTCGATTTCATTCGCGACGTAAACCCTATTCTGAGCAAAGTCGGCTGCAATCAGGGGACATGCCATGGTTCTCAGGCGGGCAAGAATGGATTTAAGCTCTCGCTGCGTGGGTATGATTCTGTGTACGACTACCGTGCTCTGGTGGATGATATTTCCGGTCGACGATTTAATCGTTCAGAGCCGTCTCAGAGCCTGATGCTGCTCAAGCCTACTCAGGGTGTACCACACGAAGGTGGATTCCTGTTTGACGAGCAGTCACGATACTATCAGGTACTGGAGCGGTGGATTGCCGAAGGCTGTCAGTACCAGCCGGATGCACCGCGCGTTGCAGGTATCGCGATCTATCCGCCAACACCTATGTTACAGCTTCGCCATGATCAGCAGCAGCTGATTGTGATCGCGTCATATACGGACGGATCAACGCGGGATGTGACTCGGGAAGCCGTGTTTGAAACGAGTAATTTTGAAGTTGCTACCGTATCAAAGCAAGGGCTGATCAAGGCCGTGCAGCGCGGTGAAGCGGCAGCACTGGTACGCTTTGAAGGAAACTATGCGGCGGCCCCGATTTCAATTCTCGGCAATCGGTCAGGTTACGAGTGGAAACCATCACCCGAACATAATTTGATTGACGGCTTCGTCAATGCCAAGCTGCAGCGCATGAAACTGCTGCCGTCCGGACCCGCCGATGACGCCGAATTCCTTCGCCGGGCGTCGCTTGATATTGCCGGAGTCCCCCCCACGATTGCCGAGGTGAAAAATTTTATTGCGGATACGACGGAGCCGGTTGCGAAGCGTGCGGCAATGGTGGATCAATTGCTGTCGAGACCCGAATATGTTGAACACTGGACGCTCAAATGGAGCGACCTGTTGCTCAATCGCCGCAAGACAGTCACCGAACGCGGAGTGTGGGCATTCCGAAACTGGATCCGTCAGGGGATCGCCACCAACAAACCATATGATCAGTTCGCTGCGGAATTAATGACGGCCGGAGGCAGCACGCTCGAGAATCCCGCGGCGAATTACTTCCGCATTGCCCGCGAACCCAAGCTGGTCATGGAGAACATGACTCAGGTTTTCCTGGGCACTCGTTTTAGTTGTAACCAGTGCCATGATCATCCTTTTGAACGCTGGACTCAGAATCAGTATTACGAGCTGGCCGCTTACTTTGCCGATGTCGGTCGCCGTGGTTTGCCGAACGGGGACGAGTTCGTATTCACGAATGCATCACCCGAAGCCGTGATCAATCCTTCCACAAATCAACCGGCAAATCCGAGATTCCCGTTCGCACATGCGGGAGTGGTGAATCCGGACGCCCATCGGCGGGAGCAATTGTCGCAGTGGCTGACTGCCAAAGAGAATCCGTACTTCGCACGCAGCATTGTGAATCGATACTGGAGTTATTTTCTGGGCCGCGGCATCATTGATCCGGTCGATGATATCCGCGCCAGTAATCCGGCGTCGAATTCCGAGTTGCTGGATGCGCTGACCAAAGATTTTACCGATAATGGCTATGACCTGAAACGATTGATTCGACTCATCTGCACATCAGCGACCTACCAGCGAAGTCTGGAAACGAACGAATGGAATGATGACGATACCATTAACTATTCGCACGCCGTGCCTCGAAGGTTGTCGGCGGAGCAACTGTATGACTCCATTATTCAGGCGACCGGTGCGCCTCGCGCGTTGCCCGGGGTTCCCGCTGGCTTCAGGGCGTCTGAATTGCCGGATTCTCAGGTCGAAGTTGCGTTTCTGGACATGTTTGGTCGCCCGCCACGTGAGTCACCCTGTGAATGTGAGCGAACCACCGATGTTAGTCTTGGACAGACACTGAATATGGTGAACGGCCCGACGATCGGCGATGCGATCGCGCATCCCGATGGCATTATTGCAAAAACGCTTGCGGCAGGAGCCACAAATGAGGAGCTGATTGAAACGATTTATCTCTCGACGCTGTGCAGAAAACCGTCTGCTGATGAGATGGCAGCGACGCTCGAGTATTACAAGACGGTGGCGACTCCGAAAGAAGCCACAGAAGATCTTGCCTGGGCGCTGATAAACAGTCCCGGTTTTCTGTTCAATCGATAATGCTGAAAACCTCAACCAATTGAAGAGGGGCGACGTTTTTCGCACGCTGGCAACGTTTGCTGCGCCTCTCCCGCCTGTTTGAGTTGGGACTGTTGTCAGGCCACTGTCTTCGCGTCAGGTGTTCGAAAGATTTGCGGTTCTTGTTGACGCCAGTGTCGAAGTCGCACCGTTGTTTGCTGGTTCGACGCACGATCGAAACCCGCGTCCTGCGGGAACTTCCAACGACAAGCAATTTGACAACCGCCGATGGAAGTCATTTTCCGAGCCAGCCACGCGAGCACTCCCCTCGACAGACACGTGCGACAAAAGTCGATGA
>JAGQQS010000994.1 GCA_020426105.1 Planctomycetaceae bacterium | reverse complement strand
AGATGACCTGTCAGAAAATGCTGCAACATCTGGGGCACTCGTCCGTCGGCGTGCAGAACGCGGTGGATGCGATTAAACGGCTGACGGAGATCCCACTGGGATTTGACCTTGTCATGCTCGCCACGGGACTGCCCGAACTGAGTGGCATGGAATTCTTCAACATCCTGCGGGAATGGAATCTTACTTTGCCCGTGATCCTGATCTCCGCGGATCACGCGGATCCGGAATTCGAAGCACTGCTTGAAGTGTTCTCGCACATTCAACTCTTGCCGATGCCATTTACTCAGGAAACGTTGCAAACTGCCATCGAACGCAGCCAGAATCAGCCCTCTTAAGCCAACTGGAGCGAGCCAGACAGGTTTTTTCACGGGGCCTTAAACTTATTCCTGCCTGCGAAGCTTCTCACGCAGGGTTTCGCGGTGAATACCAAGCAGTCGAGCCGTTTCTCCCCGCTGACCGTTAAAATGTTTGAGGACAGTGTTGATTAACGAAGGTTCAGCGATCTTCTGAAACTGTTCAAGCAGATCGCCTGCTGAAGCGTCGGATTCAGACAGATGAAAACAAGTCCAGGCTTCCACAGCACCACGCAGTCTTATGGACGGGGCCTGGTCTGAGAGTTCGGTAATTTGTGTGAGTGAGGGCACCGGCTTCGGAAGATGATCAGGCGTTATCGTATCGCCCCGACAGACCACACTGGCCGCTTCAATCGCATTGCGAAGTTCACGCACATTTCCAAACCAGGGACGAGAAATCAGTTCATCCAGTGCATCCGATGACAGACTCAAGCTGCGGCTGTTGCTCCCGGTATCCAGCAGGAATCGTTCCGCCAGTTCAGGAATATCGCACGCACGATCGCGGAGTGCCGGCAATTCAATACGGAAAACATTCAGTCGATAGAACAGGTCGCCTCGAAATTCGCCGCTGGTAACACGTTGCTCAAGTGAACGGTTCGTCGCGGCGATCAAACGAAAGGAAGCCCGACGAGCCGCACTTCCGCCCACGGGGCGCAGTTCGCCTGTTTCCAGAACTCGCAGCAGTTTGGCCTGCAGATTCAGGGACACATCGCCTATTTCATCAACAAACGCCGTCCCTTCGTTGGCTAACTCAAGGAGTCCGCAGCGTTCCTGATCAGCGCCCGTAAAAGCACCCTTCACGTGACCAAAGAGCTCACTTTCAACGACTGACTCGCTAAGAGCCGGGATACAAACCGGAATAAAACTGCCGCTCCGATGACTGTGCTGATGGATGGCACGGGCCACCAGATCTTTTCCAGTCCCGCTTTCGCCGGTGATCAGAACCGGCACGTCGCGTTCCGCGACCAGCGCGATTCTGCGGAACACTTCCTGCATCGAGGCCGAACTTCCGACGAGTAAATCATCACGGGAGACTGCAGAGCGAGCAGATCCGCCGTTCTTCGCGGCTGCGGATTCAGCAGCCGCAGAAGCCTGCTGAACGACCGCCACGGCTCTGTCCAGGTCGAGCGGTTTCGTCAGATAGTCGAACGCTCCGCCGTCGATTGCAGTCACGGCCGTTTTCAGGCTGCCGAACGCCGTCATGATGATTACGGGCGCGGTGACGGAATTACTGCGAAATTGGGCCAGTGCCTGAAAGCCGTCAATGCCAGGCAGCCGAATATCCATCACAATGACATCCGGCGTTTTTGCGTCTGCCATGGTCAATGCCTGTTCTGCTGTCCCGGCGACATCCACAGAAAATCCTTCGTCGGTTAGACACTCCCGGAAGGCCCAACAGATCGATGGTTCATCATCGACAACCAGAACATGCGACATAATCAACTTTCAACTTGATCGTACCTGGCGAATTCTGAATAGAAACTGAGTCTGGTTTTCGATGCGTTCGTACGTCAGTGTGCCGCCTTCGGCTTCTGCCACGCGCGCTGCCAAGGCGAGTCCAAGTCCAACGCCTTCTGGTTTACCAGTCACGAAGGGCTCAAAAATCCTCTCCCGCACAGCATCGGCAACCCCCGGCCCGGTATCAAGGACAACGACCTGAATAAATCCATCTGGCAGTGTAACGGAGACCCGTACTTTACCATCCGGGCGACAGGCTTCTAATGCATTTTGCAACAGATTCAACAACGCCGCCTGAATTTGTTCAGCGTCGGCGATGCGGAGTTTCTCGCGCTCCTGTTCGACGGGAAGTTCGATCGTCAGTTGAGTGTGGGAATGCTGAAATTGCGGTTCCAACAGGTCTTTGATGATCTGAAGAATGTCATCAATGTAGCCCGGCACAGCTTCCAGCTGAGCATCGCGCGTCAGGCTGAGCAGCCCGCGGATCTGATTTTCGGTAAGATTTAGCTGTTTGATCGCAACCTGCAGACTTTCATGGTTTGTATCCGGAGAACGCCGCAGATGCAGCTGCACGGCCATGCGGGCGCCAGAGATTGAATTCCGCAGTTGATGTGCCAGACCTCCGGCAACCTGAGTGATCAATGCCGTCCGCTCGGACATACGAATCTGCTGCGCGGCCTGCTGAAGGTCCTGTGCCATGCGATTGATTGACGTTGCCAGGCTCGTAAGTTCATCATGGCCCGTCACCGGCAACAACTCATTGAACTGCATCGATGCCAGTTTTCTGACATGATGTTGCATGCGGTCGAGGCGGGTTCCAAGCTTCGCAGCAATCACAAACGACAGCACCGCCATGGCCAGCATCGTGCAACCGCCGATCAGTAACGGAGGTAAAATAACGTCGCGTCGTATTGCCTGCCGCTGCCTTTCCGGAATCAAAACTAACAGTCGTTTCACCTCAGGAGACCGGAACACCTGAACTCCACCCACGAGCCATTGCTCATCGGCGATTGAGACAGGTTGAAATTCGCCCAGTTTGCCGGAGTTGGACGTAACCGTGAATGGCGAGCGGATAATCTCTTTGGCCACGGCTTCCGGGAGCGTAGATGCTGTGATGGAGTCGGAATCACCCGAAGCGACAAAGTCGGCCCCGGAAAGCCCCTTCATCTGCTTCAGGACGGCACTGCGGATCGGGAATTGCGAAGCATTCAGCGTTTCAACCACCTGATCAAGCCTCGCCACTGAATCACGCTCAGCCCGTTCCGCAGCAATCCATGAGGCACTCAGTGAAATCTCACCAATCGCCACTGCCTGGAGTAACGCAAATGGGACAAGAATCTGATTGCGGATAGGCCATCGCATAGGCATTGGAGGAGCACAAAAGTTGTCAGGAACCGTTTATTGCAAACGTGGACGGTTTGAGGATTGTATCGAAATGGGAAGTCCAAAACGATCAGCTCCGGGCGGTTGGATTTATCATGTACTGAACCGGGCGAACGCGGGGATGCCGATCTTTA
>JAGQQS010000993.1:1166-10445 GCA_020426105.1 Planctomycetaceae bacterium | reverse complement strand
CATTCTGCTCAAAACATTCGGTTCGATTCTGCGATTCTACGGACATTTCTTTCCTCGTGTCAACGACATGGTCACACATGATGCACAGCGTTCGACTAAAACTTCCTGATCGGCAACGCTCCTGACTTCCAAATGGGTCGGGCAATCAAGTGCGGTGAAGTTGCCCACAATCGGCTTTTACTGTCACTGGCCCGCAGTTTTGGGCATCGAATCGAGCGTTTCGGTGCTCCCGCACTATTGCGGCGGAGGGCCACTGATACACCTGACACAGGCAATCCAAAATTCAGCTGATCGATGGTGGGCCTGCAAGACGTTGCGTCCCTTGATTCTGACGCAGGCAATGTTCAACATGCAACAGATTCAACATCTGATTTGGCGTCACTACAATATGACACACGGAACAATTCTCTCAATCCAGACGGGACAGATTCAGGATTTCGATGTCGCCTCGGAGACAACGGACGCGTGGACTTCAGCCATTCGCAAGACGAAAGTTCTCGACGCCGTTCATGTCGGATGGACGGGCATCGCCGGCGATGAACAGGCAGACCGAGTGAATCACGGCGGCCCCGATAAGGCGGTGCTGGCGTATGCCTCGAAACACTATGAGGCCTGGAACGCTGAATTCCCCGACATAAACTTTGAGGCCGGTGGCTTTGGCGAGAACCTGACCATCTCAGATTTCGATGAGTCTGCCTGCTGTATCGGCGACAACTTTTGCATCGGCGATTGTGTATTGCAAATCACACAGCCCCGTCAGCCGTGTTGGAAGCTTTCCGGCCGCTGGCAACTGCCAAAGCTGGCAGTGATTGTGCAGCAGAACGGGCGAACAGGCTGGTACTTCCGTGTCCTGCAGGAAGGCGTGATCGAGGCGGGAATGGACATAAAACTCGTGGATCGCCCGCATCCGGACGTCTCAGTCGCATGGGCGAATTCAGTGATGTATGCGAGGCCACGGCGGCACACCGATGATCGGAAACTGGCGGCATGTCCGGCTCTGTCTGAAGCATGGCGCGCGAGTCTCGAACAGCGGGCAAGGTAAGCATAAGAAAAACATGCGGGCGAGTTATTTGACTTCCCAGCGTGCGACTACTAACGGGCTTTAGGGGCTTGAATCAAGCCACGAGAGAAAGTATCGTAGGTTGCTGTGTTCGGTTGTGGCTGCCGCCTCAACACAGGACTTCGTGACTCGCAACGGTCGCATGTCGTCCGCAGCAGAAATTCACCCTGGGAGGCTTTTCCAAATGACTAAGTTTTCGCTTGCGCTGGTTATTCTGCTGATCTGCTTCACAGGGAGTGCATGTTTCGCACAATTGACGAAACCGCGTGAATGGGTTGATTCGACGGGCAAGAACAAGGTCGTGGCAACGTTCATTGAGGTTAAAGATGGAATCGTGTATCTCAAAACAGCGCGTGGCAAGACTATTAAAATCCCGGTAGAAAAGTTACGCCCGGAGGATCAGGAACTTGTAAAGGACAGTGAGAATCCGTTTGAGGAAGCGGATCCTGAGGAATTGATGGAGTCCGATCCTGGCGCTTCAGGGCGGGGGAGTAATGAGGCTGCTGAAACAGGCAGCGGTTCCGGCAAAGGCTGGAACAGTCCGCTGGTCATTGACTGGGAAGAAATTGAAGAGTTGGATCGTAGTTTCGATGGTGAGTGGAAGCTGGAACTCCCGGAACAATCAGAGCTTGGTTTTACTGCCAAACGGGCAACGCTGAACAAGACGAACAATTTTTTTGAAAAAATCCGGCGCGTAGAGATCAATCCCATCGCCAAACGTGCAGTTGTTGGTTACACCGTGAATTTCAGTGTCCCCAAACCACTCAGTCGTCTGGCTGTGATCGATCTGGTAACTGGTAAGGCGAACCACACCGAGTCAGTCGAAGCGGATATGTGGCCACTATGCCTGTTAAACGACGGCAACACCGTCTTGATGTACGGCAGCAGCAACGAACGCGAAGGCCATGAGACACCCGATCAGATTCAGTTGTGGCGCGTGAACGGCAAGAAAATCGTCCGAACCAAATCCTGGGTCCCGTTTCCCGATGAGGTTGAGAAGTGGGGAAAAATGACGAATGGATCCGTCAAGTATGCGGTTCCCGTCCAGGAAGATAAACTCATTCTTCTGTCGGAGAACGGTCAATTAGTCTGTATCGACGTCGAGACTCGAAAACCCTATTGGCATACAAAGTTGACCAGCGGCGGCTCGGTCGATGCGTCCATTGACCGCAGCCTTCTTGCAGTGATCGATGATCGGGCGATTATGATCATCGATCCGCAAACCGGCAGTGTGAAGGCGGCCGCATATCTGGAGGGCCAGCCGCACGTTGCCTGGCCGCAGGTACGCTGGAGCCCCAGTGGCAAAAAGCTTCTGGTCGGTTTCACGAACGAATTGCGGGTTCTGGATTTAACAAACGGAAAATGGACGCACCAGACCGCGTTCACCGGGATGAACGTCGCCTGGGGAATAAGCTATCCACATGAAGACTACGCATTGATTCAAAACGAACTGCTTGTGCACCTGCCGTCGCAAATCAAGGTGTGCAGCTACAACAAAGCCACAAGTATTACGACGCTTGGCGGCATGTCATTCATCGGAATGCAGGAACCCAGTGGCGGATTCATTGTTCCCGCTAAGATGCCTCATCCCGCTGCCGAAGCAATTCTTGCTCAAGCGGAAAAAGATCCCAGTGTATTTCTGGTTCATCCCGGGGTCGAAGTATCTATCGATACCGCGGGTGCCGGACAGTGGGCCAGTCAGGCGAAACAGCTCCTTACAAAAGCCGCCACGGCTTCGGGATACAAGGTTGTCGCCAACTCACCCATCTCCATTGTCGCCTCGATCACCGGGCCGAAGCAGGAAGCCATTTCCTTTATTGCGGCGGGAGCGTATATCGCAAACGTCTACCAATCGAACATCGCTCTCAAATGGGAGGGGAAGGATCTCTGGACCACCGGTGGCAGCAACATCCCAGGAGGGGTTCAAACGAAACGCGGACAATCAATTCAGGAAGCACTTGATGAATACGGAAAAGTCCCGAACTTAGGTGTGTTCGAACATACTGAATTTCCAAAGATGCTGCAAAAGCCATCAGCGGAAACCAAAGAGAAAGGTGCTCAAAGCGACGCACTCATGTTCTCGACCTTTACGATGCAGGGGCTGGTTGATAGTCACGCCCCCTGAAAAAATTCGCCGCCTGAGCAGGATTTGTCCAGGGGGTTCACCGCGGGCAGATTGAGAATCCTGCGCGTCGTTGCGTTCTTCACCGATTGTTCCATGTGATGCTCAATTGCAGAACAGTCGCCAGTGATACCCACACGAAATATGGGATCTGGGCCAGGCTCACCCATCGATAGTATTTCCAGATGACGACAGCCAGCCAGATAATGGACATCCAGACAATCAAAATGTCCACCGCTGCCAGCGGAAGGTTTCTCATCCCGAACTGGATCGGTGTGAAGATCACGTTCGCCACCAGATTAATGGCGAATGGCAAAGCCACCGGCCACGGTAGTTTCTTGCGTATCGCCTGTACGAACACGAAGCCAAACGTGACAATGATCATTGGGTAGAGAATCTGCCAGATCAACCCGATGGTGGACGGCGCAGGCGTCCATTCAGGTTTCACGAGGCTGTTGTACCATTCGAGCCAGTTCGTCATTTGAATGCACTACCAGAGAAGCGTGGCTTCGCAGAAAACCGATCCAGAAACAGCAAATATTTACGGAGCCCTGAGATTGTGTTGCATGATACTCGTTCGCCCCCTGGTATTCGAATATGACACCAGGTTCTCTCGGTAACCCGATGCGACTGAGCCCTCAATTCTGATTGGTGGTTTGGCTAAATTCAACGATGCTCCGATGAATGGAATGTGAGAATGGATCTGCGGGAATTGGAAGCCATTGCTGAGAGGGAACTCGTGAAGCATGGCCTGAACAACTGGACGTTTGGATTGGCGAAGACAAAACGTCAGCAGGGCGTATGCAAATTTCGTGATCGACGGATTGAGATTGCCGAATACTACGCTCGTCACAATTCTCTCGAAAAGGTGATGGATACACTGCTGCATGAAATCGCTCATGCCCTTGCAGGTCCGAAAGCGCGCCACGGCCCCGTATGGAAGGCGATAGCCACGAAACTCGGTGCCATCCCGCGTGCCTGTGATACCTGCAAAGAAACGGTCGTCATGCCAGGCGACTGGCAGGCAACCTGCGACGTCTGCAAAAAGACGTACCACAAATACAAACGCCCTCAACGACTGAATGGCTACCGATGTCGGTGTGCCGCCCGGAAGACCCTGCTATTCCAGTATGTGGGCGATCCGGCACGTCAGCCATCGATTCCGCTCACAACTGAGCAAGCGGCGAAGTGGGAGGCAAAATGCGCCGGGTGCAGTACGGTCCATCTTCGCATCCGGAAACCCAAAGCCGGAATCTGGCGGTGCCGATGTCCACATCGTTGCGAGCTGGTCTGGAGATTTCGTGTGTCCGATGACGCGAAATGAGATGAAGCCGGGCGGCTTGAGTGCTCGAGAACGCCATGAGTCCGGCTCAAGCGACCGGGTCGAACTTGAGTATGGTCTGGCTATCTGCCGTTTTTCAAGATTCACGTCGCATCGTGTCTCAAGTCCCGTCCCGGCGCGAACAAAACCATGACCGTGCCCGCAACTTCAATGCGTCACCGGTAAGAACATGAATCAATTGATTGCAATCCTCAATATACCGGGTGACCTGTACAGCGTAGCCTGTCATGTGAAATCCGCTTCAACGCGAGAAATCCTCGACGCTAATCCCGCTCGCAGTTCTTTCAGCCCTGAAGACTCTGGCTTTCCCGGGCCCGTCGCCGTCATCGTCCCTTCAGAAACTCGAGCACATCGGCCATTTGTTCGACAGTGACGTCCCGCTCGATACCTTCCGGCATCAGAGACTTGCTGGTCGTTTTGAGGTCTTCGATATCAGTGCGAAGAATCGTCTGTTCACGGCCTTCGGGTTGACGCAGCGTCACCGATTCACTGGATTCTGCGATCATCAGACCGTTCATCAAACGCCCATCTGTGGTGACAATAATATACTCCGTGAACTGCGGATCGACCCGGCGATTCGGATCAAGAATGTCGTACAGTAACGCATCACGGGCACGAGCTCGAGTGTCGCTGATGTCCGGGCCAACGTTGTGCCCGACTCCTCCAATGCGGTGACATTTGCTGCATGTCTTTTCGTAAACAGCCGCGCCGCGTGCAACATCCCCTTTCATGTCGATTGCTCGAGCGTATTGATCGGCTACTTCTTTACGATTCGGGGAAACGGTGCCTCCGAAAAGCTCGACGGCCGCAGCGCGAATCGTCTCATCGGGATGTTTGAGCAGGAGGACTCGCTGATCGATGGAGACAACGGACGCCGGGACAATTCCGGCCGCCATGTGTTGCAGCAATAAAGTAATGCTTTCTTTGCGCAGCAAGAGCAAATCAAGAGCTGCGGAACGGGACTGCGGCTTCAACTGACCCCAGTGGTTCAATACAATTTCGGATAACTCCGCGCGGCCAGTTCGACGTGCCGCATCGATCGCAGCTTTCTGGCATTCCGAGGATTCTCCGGGTTGCAGAAGTATTTCGAGTGCTGTCGTCAGGGCTTGCGGCGGAAGATGCGACATCAGGCCCATGGCAGCGACACGGTCAGCGTCCGCATGCTTTTTATCGACTGCAATTTCCGCAGCCAGCTGAACGACGCTGGCGGTCGCTCGCAGTGAATCCTGCAGCGACTCAGGTGGCGACTGCAGTAAGGCCGCCAGACTTTTCGGAATCGCATCATTTTGACATCGTGGCAGTCCATCGGCAATTCCGGCAACCAATGCCGTCTGCCACCACATCCCAAATTCCGTGCTGTGACCGATCAACTCGGCCACCTGATGCAATTGTTGCATATCGCCGCGGGTCGATACGTTCAGAGCCAGTCGATTCAGAAACTCACTTCGCGTCAGAAAATCCGCGTTATCAGGACTGTGCTCCACAACGACCTCCGCAATCTCAGCCGCCAGATTTGGTGCCGAAATGAGCAGGGCACGCTGGAGCCAGATGTCACGGAGACAACTCGGGACCGCCTGCAGAATCGCCGTTTTTGCCTCGTCGCCGGTGGCATCGAGCGACAGCAGCGCCTGCAGTTGCACTTCCCCATCTGTATCGCGGCATAACATTGCAGCGACGTGCTGCAGCTCAGGACTTGTTGCGCCGTGCGTGCGGATCAGTTTTGCCACATCGCGACGGACCGTGGCGTCAAGATCCTGTGAGGCCACGAGAAGATCTGCGGGGGTCAGCAGTCCCAGACCTTCCAGCGTCCAAAGGGCGTGCAGCCGGGAAAAACCGCTCGAACGAATATTGTCCAGCGACGCGCGGAGTGCTGCTTCAGCATCTGTCCGATGTCCTTCGACGATGAGCCGTTGACCCAGCATCCGGCGCCAGCCGTTGCCGTCCTGCAGCAAAGACACAAGGTCTGCAGTCGTATCCGGTGCGACGAAACCGGTCACGATCGGTGCGGTCTCGGGACTGATACGCCAGATACGACCACGATCTTCACCGGCACGCCAGTCCATCTTTGCCGCGACATCGTCCGGCACAAACTTCGGGTGCTCGACCCACAGCCGATACATGTCCGCCAGATACAGGGCACCGTCAGGCCCGGTCGCCAGACTTGCCGGCCGGAACCACGTATCGGTTGACGTCAGGAAATCTGCCTTCTCGCGAGCGCGGCGAGCAGTCACCGTGCCACCGGCGGATTCGATCACAGAACGCGTCACCAGGTCACCCACCGGTTCGCAGACAAAGATGCTGCGATCAGACTCGTCCCCGAACAATCCGCCGCGATAGGCCGTGACCCCGCAGGCAGACGTGTGCGTGCCGGCGTGCGATAAATAATTGCTTTTCATGGTGACTGTGGGAAAAACCTGAGTTTTCTCGCCGGACGGTCCCACGTCGGTATGACCGACGGGAACGCCCGCAAGCGGGTTTCGCTGCACAAGTTCCAACGACAGGACGTCAGTCATAATCGGGTTCCGATTGGAGCTGAAGAATCGATGCCCGAAATTGTCGATCGTGTTCCCAAACTGCCCGGCGCCGGAAATGGCCTCAAACTGCATCGTCTCCGGATGAAATCGAAAATCGACGCGCGGAATATCTACGGGCTCGTGCGATTCAAAACCCGGCCGCCTGCATGCCACCTTCCCGTGTCCATACGTGAGATAAATCCAGTTGTCGAATCCCCACCGCGGGCAACCGATCTGCATTTGGGGATGGGCTGGCAGAAAACCATCGAACCAGACTTCACGCTGATCAGCCACGTTGTCACCGTTTGTGTCAGCGAGGTATAGAATCTGCGTTTCGGTGCATGCGAGAATGCCATTGCGAAACGCCATCAAACTGTGGCAGAATTTCAGGTGCGGCGCATACACCGTGCGTTTATCCATGCGACCATCCTTGTCGGTGTCCTCGAGAAGGACGATCTGCGACAGCGGCGGCGCGGCGGGATCTTTGGGGCCAACCGGGTAATCGGTATACTCAACAACAAACATCCGCCCCAGATGGTCGAAGTCGATTGCCACGGGATCAGTAATGA
This sequence comes from Planctomycetaceae bacterium, assembly GCA_020426105.1. Classification (GTDB taxonomy): domain Bacteria; phylum Planctomycetota; class Planctomycetia; order Planctomycetales; family Planctomycetaceae; genus SXXK01. The sequence goes on along the minus strand of JAGQQS010000993.1, from coordinate 2,839 downwards.
GGGGTTCAGCGGCGATCAGTTCAATGCGGTAGCCGGGTTCAATTTCGAAACAGGCCTGCGATTCTTCCGGCGACTTTGCAGGTTCCGTCGGCTGATCGATCCAATGTCGCCCGCCCTGCTGGCGTTCTATGGAGCGAATCAGATCTGGACCTTTTTCCGGCGGTTGGAGCAACAGGGAGCAGACAATAGCGATCGTTGAGAAAGTCATGTTTCGGCTCAGGCGGGAAAAGATCCGGGCGGATTTGTGATCGAAGATTCCGGGCTGGAATCATAAGTGTTCCGATGGAGATTTGGAAATTGACGGAACGCCTCCGTCTTCCGGCCCCTGAAACAACTCAGTCACGGCATTGCATCGACAGTGACAAGACTGAGAGGAGCGCCAGCCCGATAAAGCCCGATCCCGTTGAATGCCTCGCGCATTATTCCAGACGGCTCTTACGCGACGCCCAGGGCATATCAAGTTCCTTAAGATTTTTCGTTAGAAACTCCGTGATATCCTTGATTGTAGGTTCTGCAAATCGACCTTCAAGAAATCCCTCGGCCGTAATTTCACCGGCTGCAGTCGTGAGCCGACGTTTATCCTTGTAGAGATCGTCCTTAATCTCAACAGCCTTGTAGACGCGGTCCGCATTCCGTGCGTCTTCTTTGACATCTTTTGACGCAATCACATGAACGGCGATTGGCAGCGCCTTAATCGTCCGCAGGATCGTAGTCGTATTGATGCCCTTGACGACGGAACTTGGGCTGTACATGATCAGGGCTCGCACGTCCTGTCCCCGCGGCGTGCTGGTTTCCGGAGTAGGACCGTCCGGATAGGGCTTTTGAGCCCAGTCTGCGACGGCAAAGGCCGCCGCCACCATCGAACTTGACCCTGCAGCAACAATCCCTGTCTTGCGGATATTAAGTTTCTCTTTCTGGTGTTCGCTGAGCAGAAAGGCTTTTACCGCCTCCATATCGACCGTCGCCATCAGCGTGTAGTCATTCGGCGCCAGCTTGAGCTGTGGTGACGAGGGTTCGGCTGTTTCCGGAACGCTGTCACCGTGCTTGCGCAGATCCACGGCAATCACGGCGAATCCACTTTTCTGAAGCGCAAGTGCCGTGTTTTTCCAGACACGTCGATTGCGAGCGTCTTTCTTATCCGGTCCTTCCGCCGCAGCCAGCAGGATCACCACGGGGGATTCTTTACCGCTCGCCGATTCATAATACGTCGTATGGACAGGCCAGCCGTCGGCGGCCGAAAGTTTCTCGTCCCGCGAGGAGGCCTTTCCAGCCTGCTGACCATGAACCAGGCCACTACCGTTGGTGCCGACAAGACAAAGCAAAGTGAATAACACAAACCATGGTTTGCGCATTGAGGCAGCAGGAAACGGAAACATTGACGGACTCCCTGACAAACACACCACTGTATCATGCCGTGATTCCCGCAGTGCTGTGCATCATCTGGCATCAACTTCAGGTACAGGACCGCAGGTCCCTGTATTCTTTGAGATCCTGCACCGTCGTCAAGTCCTGACAGGGACTTCCGGAAAAATCGCCGACAGTCATGGGCGAAAGTCCTCCTGCGTTTCCGGTTACGAAGTTCAGGCAAGCATGCGGCGGCAGGCGACAACGTCATGGATTGCACGGCAGACCGGAGTCCTGAGCCGAAAATCCGGACAGGTCCCCCCGAAACG
>JAGQQS010000993.1:0-1083 GCA_020426105.1 Planctomycetaceae bacterium | reverse complement strand
CTGCATAAACAGGGAGGAAAGTTGCGGCGAATGAGAGCCGCCCCACCAAATTACTCACTGGGCAATGGCTGATGTTGGAATCGCAAACGACAGTCCTGGTCGCGGAAGACAGCCGAACGCAATCGGTGCTGTTTCGGTCGTTGCTGGAAAAAGCCGGGTACCATGCAGTGATGGCTGGCAATGGCCGGGAAGCCATGGAAATGATCAGGAATATGCCGCCTGACGTGGTCATCACCGACCTCAACATGCCCGAAATGAACGGTCTTGAACTGGTTGAAGCCGTTCACGCCCATTTTCCCGGGATCCCGGTGATTCTGGCGACAGGTGTCGGCAGTGAAGAGATAGCGGCAGAAGCTCTGCGAAAAGGAGCTGCCAGCTATGTCCCCAAACGTAATCTGCGGGATTTGATTCCCACGCTGCAACGACTGCTGGCCGTCGCTCAGGCAGATCGCGCCAGTGCCCAGCTCTCAGCCTGTGCCACATTGAGTGAAATTCGATTCAGTCTGCCGAATGAATCCATGCTTGTCGCCCCACTGGTGGCTCAGATCAAGCGGATGGTTGAACGTTTTCGTCTGCGGGACGGCAGTGGTGCCATGCGAGTGGCGATGGCGCTTGATGAAGCGCTGCAGAATGCCATGCTTCACGGGAACCTGGAAGTTTCGTCAAGGTTGCGTGAAGGCGATGATGCAAATGCCTTTTATGCGCTGGCTTCCGAACGACGTTTGCAGTCCCCGTTCAAAGACCGGCGCGTGCATGTACGGGCATGGCTGACGCCCGAGATGGGGGAAATTACGATTGCGGACGAAGGGCCCGGATTTGACCCCGGCAAGATCCCCGATCCCACCGACCCCGCGTATCTCGATCGTCCCTGCGGCCGCGGGCTTTGGCTCATTCATGCTTTTATCGACGAAGTGCGGCACAATCCGGCGGGAAATGAAATCACGATGATCCTCCGCAGGCAGCAGGAGTGATGAAGAATCTTGCTTCATTCCGAATCATGCTGGTCGAAGACAGCCCTGCCTTGGCAGAGCTGGCGAACGACTGGCTGCGAGATGGTTTGGGAGAGGGGTTTATCCTGCATCG
>JAGQQS010000992.1 GCA_020426105.1 Planctomycetaceae bacterium | reverse complement strand
GGCTTCAATCCCGTGCGAAGCAGGCAGCGTCACCGCGGGATCCGTTGATGTCGAAAGATTCCCCTCAGCACTGGAATCGATGCTGTTCGCGAGCGGCACGACCGCATTATTTTCAGCCGGAGCCTCGACCGTCTCGGAAGTTGGATTCAGGTCTGTGTGTTGTTGGTCCTGTTCGAACTGAGACGGTGACGTCTGGCTAAAAGTTACATAGTCAGAATCACTGCGGTTGCATCCGACGACGGCAGCGAGCGAAAGCACTAGAGAGGAAGCGGCCGTTCGTTTCATAATTTCTGATCCATCCTAAAATCGCGTCCAGGCCTCTTCCACAAGTTCAACGTTCTTCATCGTGTAGACCGGTGCGAATTCAAATTCCGTCGGAGGTCCTCCTTCACCGGCGCGAACATCGGCCTCCAGCACGCCAGCGACCGCAACCATGCCTGTAAAAGCTCGAGTGACAAGCTGGTAGTTTTCCTGTTGATAGTCCTTATTTTCGGCAAGCTGCACCTTCAGATCATTCGACATTTCGATGACCGACATGCCGCGCGCACGATTTGAAATTGCCGGACGATCGCCAGGTGATTTCAACGCCGGTAACGTCACAATAATGTAGTCATGTGATTTTGGCTTGCCGCCAAAACAGCATTCGCCGTTGTCCTTCAACAGAATAAATTGCCGCAGCCCCTCAGTTGCCTGCGTGGCATACATAAAGCCTTTCAGATACACCTTCTTGCCTACCAAAGCGGCGACAGTCGGATCCAGTTTCCTCCGTCCGCCGAAAAAAACAAACTGCTTTTCTGCCACATCTTTCTGAAAATTGACGCGTTGGTACCCTTCAGGCACCTCGTGGTTGTATTCATACGACATTTTTGCCGAACCCAGACCAAAACTGCCGATGGACAGCACAAGTCCTGTGACGGCCATCCATGTTCCTTTGACAAACCCTCCGGATGACCGGATCTGGCTGATCGCGCCGATTCCGACGAAGATGCCAAAAAAGGCGATGTACAGGCCGAAGTAGCCGAAGAATCCCGTGAGTCCCAGCAGGCCGACGCACATGGCGATCGGAGCCCATGGCGAAATCGGCACATAATCAATGTCAGCCCCTTCCGATTCCAGGCCCCATCCCACACTTTGCGGCGTCAACGAATCCCCCACTGGACGACTTCCATCCGCGTCCGGCGAGGTTTGCGTGTTTTCGACAGGTAAATTCTGTTCAGAATGCGCGGGTTCGAACGCGCCTGCATCAAGGCCGGCGTGAGAAGGGTGCTCGAGGGTCTGTTCGGTCATCGATTATTTCTCCGTCCTGCTGGGGACAATAGATCACAGGTTCCTCCATTTTACGTGGCGAATCCCTCTCACGTGAACTCATTCCGGGCGAAAACTGCGGAACCCCGGTGATTTGCCGGCAATCAATCCGTTCAGGCGCCTTTTTCTTCCAGAATTCTGGGCACAAGGAAGAACTGCCCGTCGGATTTCGGAGCGTTCGCCAAAGCTGCCTCCCGCGGCAGCGATGCTGTTTCCTGATCTGCACGAAACACATTTTCGGCGGGAACCGGGTGCGGCATCGGAGTGATGTTGTCCGTATTCAGTTCGTTGAGGAGGCCGATGTAGTCCAGAATTACCGTAAGCTGCTCGCCACAGGCGGTCAGTTCCGGTTCGGTTAACGACAATCGAGCCAGTGATGCGACTTTGCGAACTTCAGCGAGTTCCATGATTTTCTGTTCTCCTGCGAATGCGATCAAGTCCCCCACAATCGACGGGCGACACTGTTGCACGCACTGCGCGTGTGGAAATTTATTCCGGCGATTTACTGTTTTTCCTCGACCACTCTTCCATGGCATCCACCAGCCGATTAGTCAGGCTGAGACCCATCGATTTTTGCTTCAGAAACATCACTCCGTCGATCAGCGAGACATTGCTGAGCGTGGTGGCAATGTCCGGAAGCTGTAATTCCTCAGCCAGATCGCTGACTTCAATCCGCTCCCTCTTTCTGTCCAGCAGCCTCACAACTGTCGAACAGTCATTGACATCAATGGTCTTCAGCCGGATTATTCGCTGCCATGTATACCAGGCGGCACAAAACAAACGCTGTGGTAATGCCAGAATACTGAACAGGCGTTCGATCCAGGTCTGATCGGTTTCGAGACTTCCCAGTGCGTATGTCCAGACAGTCGACATTGTGGGTGCCGTACGAATTACCGTCGAGCCTTCTTCAAGTTCGACCTCGTGTTCAGTATCAGGCAGCTGTTTTGACAAACGCAGGAACGTAACAAACAGCATCGCGCCCTGGATGCAGAATGACACGAAATATGCGGTTGGCCATGAACTGGACAAGATACTAAACCGAAGAATTATCGCGAATAGTGTTGCCTCAATCAATGCTGCAATCAAACCCAGACTGACCAATGCTGCGATGGCCCCGGTCAGCAAGCGGTTCTGTTGTGCCAGCTGATCGGCGAACCATCGACGATACTCATCTTTCTTCATCGTTCAAATTTCCAGGTGTGGGTGGTAACGAACCAGGAATACACTGCCGTTCGGAACCTGTCTCAGAAGCCCGCAGTTTACGCGAAGCTGCCCGCCTTTCAAAACGTGGCGCGTAAATCCGGAATTCCCCGATCAATGCTTGAAATTATGGCTCATACAATTAGTCTCGGGGCGTGATCGCCGCATTTGAGCCCGGATTCACTGGCTCGACACGCCCCGTTTTGGAGTGGCGCGTTATTGAGGCCCGCAGGAAAGACGTTTTCGCAGAACCATCCCCCCTCCAGGTACGTGGTGTGTTACCGCTTGAATTGAGGGTTAGTTGTAGTGGACGAGGCGACGAGTCCCTGTGTTTATGGCACTTCAGGACTCGTCGCTTCGTCCACTACCCCAGTTTTTACCTGTCACAGACCATGAGTCTATACGTTTCAAAATCTTTAACAGCGTTAACTGCAAGGGAAATCCAATGAATCACGCGGACAATCTGTCAAAGCCTGCGACGACGCCGGATCCTCAGTCCCGCCGTCACGCGCTAAAGGCCATGCTTTTGCCTGCAGTGGGGGTTCCGATCGCTGGTGGGATCAGTCCCGATGCGGCGGCGACTTTGCTGTCACCCGCGACAGTATGGCAGGAAGCAGCCGGTTCAAAAAAGGCAACGCCGCAACACGTTCCCTTGAATCGCTTTCCGCGGATGGTGCAGGAGTTTTATGTACAACAGGTTCGCGACGCTGAGCATAAAAACCTGGCGGCGCTGGATGCACTCGCGACAAAAGGCGACGCTGAAGCGTACGTTCGCCTGGTACGGGATCGGATTCAGGAGTCTTTTGGTCCGTTCCCGGAACGGACTCCACTAAACGCCCGAGTTACAGGAACCACTGAACGCGACGGGTATCGCATTGAAAATGTCATCTTTGAAAGTCGCCCCGGGTTTCCGGTAACTGCGAATCTGTACGTTCCGACAAATCGCGAAGGCCGGATGCCTGGTGTTGTTGG
>JAGQQS010000991.1 GCA_020426105.1 Planctomycetaceae bacterium | reverse complement strand
TTGAAACTCGATCGTGACAGGGCCCGGAGATGAAAGCATTTGATATTGGATTGTCCGCACTCCGCGCGCAGCAGTTGACGCTGTCGGTGCAGGGTAACAATGTCGCGAACGCCGCGACGCCTGGCTATCACCGACAGGTGGCGACGCTGGCGACACGCGCGCCCTTGCGCGACGACAACTTCAGTATCGGGTCGGGCGTTGATGTCAGCGGAGTTCAGCGGTTTCGCGCGCAGGCAATCGAAACGTCGCTCCTGAGAAATTCCTCCGAAGCCGGATACAGTGACCAGACGCTGGGGGTGGCGAAACAGATCGAGTCTCTGCTGACGCCGGGTGACGCTTCGATTCACGCGTCGTTGTCGGATTTTTTTAATCGGCTGGAGAAAGTTGCCAACGCTCCGCAGGACAAGACAGTGCGTCAGGAATTTCTGTCGTCCGCGACGGAGCTGATGAACGCCTTTAATGGTCTTGATCAAAAACTCACGTCGCTGGGACGCGATGTCAGTCTGGACCTCGAGGACGCCGTCACCCAGGTGAATGTGTACGTTCAGAACATTGCCGATCTGAATGCAGAAATCTATCGATCAAGATCCCTGGGGATCAGCCCCAATGATCTCCTGGATCGTCGCGATCTGATCGCAACCCAGCTCTCAAAATATATGGAGGTCGAAAACAGCACATTGCCCAACGGCCACGAACAGACTCAGCTTGCCGGTGGCAGTGTTTCCATCGATTCACGTCCCGTGACGTTTCGGGTCATGCAGGACGCCCAGGGAAACACCGGTATCGCAGTCAACAATTTATCGAACTCACTGCCGCTGAATTCCGGAAGCCTGGCCGCGCTGACGACCGCCTTGAATGATACCATTCCGGAATTCCGCGAGAGGCTCAGCAATTTGTCCCGCGGCATTGTACAGACCGTCGATCAGCAGCACGCTCAGGGGCTGTCCGACTCCGGCCCGTCAACCCTGCTGGTCGGGACGCGCTCGGTTGAGGATATCAATGCGCCGCTGAATCGCAGCAGCCCCGCGTTTCCCATCGGATATGGCGAACTTTCGGTCACCGTCACGGACAAGGCTACGGGTGCGCGACACACGGATCAAATCACGATCGATCCTGACGGAGACTCACTCCAGGATGTTGCCACAAAACTCAATTCGATTGCCGGGATCGTGGCCAGCATCGACAGCGTCCGCCACACGCTGACAATCACAGCTCAGTCAGGGTATGCATTTGACTTTGCAGGGCGGGCTGACGATCCGACGGACCTGACGCGGAACAGCCGTCCGGACGAAAGCGGGATCCTTGCCGCACTGGGGATCGGCTCCCTGTTTGAAGGCTCGCAGCCAGGGCTGTTCAAAGTGAAAAGTGAGATCGTTGATAATCCTGATCAGTTAGCCGTCTCAGCGACCGGCAATCCCGGTGATGGCACAAACTCGGCTGCGATGGCTGGCCTGCGCGACATCCGATTCACGGCACTCGGCAGTCGCACAATGACGGAGGAACTGGCCGACGTGACGGCCGAATCCGGGTTACGGGTGCAGACGTCCGACAGTCAGAACACGCAGTTGCAGGCGTTTCGAGAACGACTTGAAATTGATCGCGACTCAGTTTCCGGAGTGGATGTGAATGACGAAATGCTGCAGATGATGCAGACGCAACGAGCCTATCAGGCAGCAGCGAAACTGATTACCACCGCAGATCAGATGCTGGCCGAATTGTTCCAGATAATCCAGTAAGCTCTTCTCTATGATTAATCGCATTTCTCAGGCGCAAATTACCAAATCGGCCGTTTCACATCTCGCGGGCCAGACGGCTGAGATGTTTAAACGCCAGCAGGAAATTAGCACGGGGCTGCGAATTCAGAAGCCTTCAGATGATCCTTCCGGAATGCGGCGCAGCCTCATTCAGAAAGATCGGATCGAACGTCTTGATGCCCATATTTCGTCGATCCAGTTCGCTCAATCCCGGTTATCGCAGGCGGCTGTTCAGCTTCAGGATGCCAACGCGCTGCTGGTGCGGGCTCAGGGGATCGCCCTGCAGTCGCAGCAGACCACAGACCAGAGCGAAGTCAATGTGCTGGTTTCGGAACTAAACGGTATTCTGGATCAACTGGTGAGCGTCGCGAACGCCAGCGATGAGAACGGATATCTGTTCAGCGGAACGGCCAGCCAGACACTTCCGTTTCCTGACGCTGCAGCAAACAATCTCGAATCAGTTTATGCAGGGGCACCGGCGAATACACAATTGCTGATCACGGGAGACGTGGCGCGGGATGCGCTGCTGCCGGGAGACATGGTGTTTCAATCGATTGCGCGGGAAGCCACAATTCTGCAGGGAACGACTGGCGCGCGACCCGGGACAGGAACAGACACCGCCACCGGGACCCGCGAATTGCAGATCGTACATGGTACGACAACCTACTGGGGTGGATCAGGCGTCAGCGCCGGAAGCGGCTCGGAGGCCGGGGACACGATCATCGGGCCGGTCGGGACAAACCATCTGCAGGTAAACGATCTGAGTGGCGACGGAAGTTCCGGAACGTTTTCACTCAATGGCGGACCCGAAGTAACTTTTACCAGTGCCGACACGAATCTGCTGGTCACCGGGCCGAAGGGCGAAAAAGTTTATCTCGATGCGTCCGCAATCGTCGCCGGTTTCAGTGGCAGTATTGACATCACATCGACAGGTACGATGTCGATTGATGGAGGCGTCACGACCACACCGCTCACTTTTGCAGCCAATGAAGTCGTAACCGATTCACGCAACGGGGCGATGGTCAATCTGAATACGTCAACGATCAGTCGCACGGGAACGGATCAAGTGGAATTCCCGGGCACTACCGATGTCTTCAATGCGGTAAGATCATTGCGAGACGATCTGCTGAACACGCGAAATCTTTCAACCAGCGATCGCGCAGCCGCACTGGATCGGCGACTGGGAGATCTGGAACGCGTTCATGCGCACATTCTGGATATCATCGGCGTGCAGTCGGTCAGCATGGAGCAGATTGATCGACTGCAGAATCGAACTGAGGACCTGCAGTTGTCGGGAAAAATCCAGTACAGCGACACCGTGTCGGCGGACGTCACTGAATCGGTAACGCGCCTTCAGGAACTGACGAATCTGCAGCAATTTACGATGGCAGCTGTGAGTCAGCTAATGACTCCTAACCTATTAAATTATATCAATTAGTCTCTATCAGACAGAAAATGGATTTCAGGTGGAGAACTCATGATGCCAACTTCCAGAGAACTGCCCTCCGGCATTTTTAAAAGGGCTCAGCCGTCAAAGATTCTGCGGAGTGAACTCGTACAGCTTGTGGAGATGCTGCGCGCGAGCGACACCAGTCTCATCAAATTCGGTGAGGCGGTCCGCCGGTATCCAGCGGTCCTGAAGCAGATCCTGCGTGCCGCGAATTCTTCGCTGACCGGCAGCGCTGTCGAAATTACCGAACCCGGGCATGCAGCGCTGTTTCTGGGAACCAGACGCGTCACATATCTCCTAAACTCGCTGCCTGCGGAAATCATCGAAGAAGATTTAAACGTTGAGGGCGACATTTAGCGAATAAAACGCCTGAAAATCGGGCAAAAACCGACGGTCCGCCTTTTGGTTTGAAAAAAGGGCTAAACCGAGTACAATCCTCGGCTTGCGGTGAAGGGCTGTCCTTGCCGTTTTTCAGTAACCTCCCGTTCTGGCGTACAAGGGTGTCGTCTGCAGAAGAATTGCGATGACATTCCCGCGGGGCGGGATTGTGTTTTATGGAGTCAAAATGTCGATCACTCAGGAGCAAAAAGCGAAGATCATGCAGGAACATGCAAAGAAGCCGGGAGACACAGGGTCGCCGGAAGTTCAAATTGCCGTTCTGACTGCTGAGATTCAGGCCATTACCGAACATCTGCAAACTCACTCGAAAGACTACGCTGGTCGTCGGGGTTTGCTGGCCAAAGTTAGTCGTCGTCGACAGTTCCTGGATTATCTAAAGCGAGACGACCTTAATCGCTATGTGGCGATTATTACTCGCTTAAATATTCGAAAGTAGCACAATCGGGCGTTGCAGTGGTTTGTCCCTGCAACGCCTTTTCTGCTTTCAGTTGCGTTGTTGGATGTTGGTTTCGTTTTTGATGGTTGTATTGTTGGCTGCTGCCGCAGGTTCGTAGCGGATTGCCGCATCCTGTGGTAACTTTGAGTTGTCGGAAAATTGCAGGCCGGTTGTCAGGCGTCCCCAATGCTGGACGGTATTGATCCAGGTAGTCTGTTGGCAGTAATGCGGGCACGGGTTCGCTGCTGCGTGCTTTCCTGATGTCGTAGAAGTTGCTGCACGAGCGTTGAATTTGACCTTCGATCCTGCCTGCGATGCAGCCCGTTTACCGGCTGGTCCGGGTAAGGAAGTTGTAGTGAAGAAAGTTACAGTTGAGATTGATTTTGCAGGTCGAAAGTACTCATTAACCACCGGCGAACTGGCGAAACAGTGCAGCGGTGCAGTGATGATTCAGCATGGCGACACCAGCGTGTTTGTCGCTTCACAGACGGGTCCCTCCCGCCCTGGGACCGATTTTTTCCCGCTGACCGTTGACTATCGGGAACGCCTGGCAGCGGCAGGCAGATTTGCCGGAGGCTACCTCAAACGTGAAGGTCGGCCAACGACCCGCGAAGTGTTGACGAGTCGTTTGACCGACCGTCCGATTCGTCCCCTTTTTCCCAAGGGCTTTCGCGACGAAGTTCAGATCATGTGCAACGTCATGTCCTGTGACGCGGTCAATGATCCGGATGTCCTGAATATTACCGGCGCCAGCGCGGCTTTGATGGTTTCCGGAATGCCATTCAAGGGACCCATCGCCGCTGTACGAGTTGGCATGATCGCCGATGAATTGATCCTGATGCCGACGCGCGAACAAATGCAGACCAGTAAACTTGATCTGATCGTGGCCGGTTCGCAAACGGCCGTGCTGATGATTGAGGGCTTCGGCAATCAGATTCCTGAAAAAGAAATGGGCGATGCAATTATGTTTGCCCACAAACATATCAGGACACTCTGCGATTTGCAGCTGAATCTCGTGAAGCAGGCTGGCGTGGCTCCCGTCGTCATCCCTGAACCTGCCGTGAATCCGTTCTATGAAAAGTTGAAGACGGAAGCTTACAGCAAACTGCAGGAAGCGAAACTCACGAAGATTAAGCAGGAACGAGCCGAGAAAGTTCGCGAACTGAAGAAGTCTCTGGTTGAAAAGTTTTTCCCGGCGGATGCCGCTGAAACCGCGGATGGTCTGACGAAGGCACAGTTCGGTGAAGCGTTTCATGATCTGGAAGAACGGGTCGTCCGCGATATGATCCTGACCGGAAAACGCATCGATGGTCGTGTGCCAACGGATCTCCGGGCTGTCAGCAGCAGCGTTTCGGTGCTGCCACGTGTTCACGGATCTTCACTGTTCACACGCGGTGAGACACAGTCCATGGCCACACTGGTTCTGGGCACCACACGGGATCAGCAGAAATTTGACGGGCTGTTTGGCGAAGATGCCCAGCGGTTCATGCTGCACTACTACTTTCCTCCGTTCTCCGTGGGTGAATGCAAGCCGATCCGCGGACCAGGTCGTCGCGAAATCGGACATGGATGTCTGGCAGAACGGTCCGTGCTGCCCGTGATTCCGCCACCGGAAAAGTTTCCGTACACGATTCGGATTCTGTCCGACATTCTGGAATCAAACGGAAGCAGTTCGATGGCTTCTGTGTGCAGTGCCACTTTGGCGCTGATGGACGCAGGTGTTCCGATTCTGCAGCCCGTCGCCGGGATCAGCATCGGGCTCGTCGATGAAGGCACACAGTTTACCCTGCT
>JAGQQS010000990.1 GCA_020426105.1 Planctomycetaceae bacterium | reverse complement strand
CCTGGCGCGTGCAGACCAGTTCCGGAACTCCATCGCCCGTGAGGTCGGTAAATTGCGGTGACTCATTGCTGACAGAATCAGCAACCTGATTTTTTTCCCAAAGCCCCGTCAATCCATCGCGACCGGGATTGCGATAGACAAAACCTGGTGTTCCCGGGAACCCGACGACCAGTACGTCATTCCAGCCATCCTGGTCGAAGTCGTGGACCCAGCTGAAAAAGTTGTCCGCGTAACCATTTCGATCCTGTGGCACGGCGGGATAGATTTCATGCTTCGCAGTATAGTCGGGCCCCTGATACCACCAGGGTCCGCAGACGATATCGGCCGTGCGGTCGCCGTCCAGATCCCCGGCCGCAATGCCTTCTGAATAATAAACGTCTGACAATGTCTGCCTGTGAAACGAATGCTGCAGGAATTCCTGAGCCGTCACAGTCGTTACAGTCGGGAGCAGAAGGAGGAGAGTCAGCAGAAGTGAGACCATGAGCAGCGACCTGACTGGAGTGCCGGAGAGAATCTGAAGAACGAACGGTGCCGCGTAACAAAAAATCGGGCAGGGCAGAACATGTTGTCAAATTACGACAACAATTACCAGAGATTGAATTCTCTGCGATCTCGCAATTCTGCAAATGTGGCTTTTGGGCAACACGCGCAGGGTTTTTTGGTAGTCACGGAAATTGGTGAGGATTTGCACGACTGGAATTCGTATTTCAATCCCGGCCTGGTCGCCATTTTCGTTCTAGGTTTAACATGGTCCCAATGGCGGATCCGGCAACAACTTCCTGACCGCGTACCGAAGACAGAACTTCTGACGATGACATTTCCATCGATTCAATCACAACTCAGGCGTGAGCTGAACGTTGATGACACACCAGAGCCGGGCACACTCGATGCGCGTGACGGTGTGCCTGATGAAGACGCGTGCGGAGATTCAGGTAAGCTTAAGAAAATTTTTTCGACGCTCCCGTGGTCACATATTTCTGTACTGAGCGTGATTCTGGTCACGGGACTGGTGGTTGGAATGATGGTGCAGGGAGTTCAGGATACTCCCAGCCTGCACCAGAGTTTTTCAGTCCGATTTCTTCTGAGTAACGCGGCGGCGCTGATTGTCGGTTTCGGGTTTGCCATCTACGGCTGCGTGATTAATCGACAGCTGCAGCAAAAGATTCACGATCAGACACAGCTGGGTCCCTATACGCTGCATGAACTTATTGGTTCCGGTGGAATGGGCGATGTCTATCTCGCTGAACATCGGCTGCTTAAGCGCAAGTGCGCGGTAAAACTAATCCGGCGCGACAAGGCTTCCGACCGGCGGATGCTCGCCCGCTTCGAGCGTGAGGTGAAAGCCACCGCACAGCTTACACACTGGAATACCGTGCAGGTCTACGACTATGGACGGACAAAAAACGGCACCTTCTACTATGCGATGGAGTATCTCCAGGGGCTGAATCTGCGACAGTTGACGGAGCAGTTCGGGCCCCAGTCTCCAGCGCGCGTCATCCACATTCTGCGACAACTCTGTGGCGCTCTGCATGAAGCGCACTGCTGCGGTCTCGTGCATCGGGATGTGAAACCCAGCAACATCTTTCTGACAGAACGCGGTCACGTTTTCGACGTCGCCAAACTGCTGGATTTTGGCCTCGTACGTCCCGCCAGATTCGGGCCGGATGCAATTTGTTGTGTCCACGGGGAGCTGCAGGGATCGCCGCGATTCATGTGTCCTGAACAGGCCCGCGGCCAGAAACCAGACTGCCGCGGGGATATTTATTCACTGGCCGCCGTGGGATTCTATCTGCTTTCCGGACGCCCGCTGTTCGAAGATGAAAATTCGGTCATGCTGGTTCTGGCTCACGCCACTGTGCCCGCTCCGCGTCTCGAAGATCTGGGGTTTGCTGTGCCCCGCGATCTTTCGGAAATTATCGCAAAGTGTCTGAATAAACATGCGGCAGACCGCTATCAGACAGTGCGTGAACTTCAGGAAGCACTCGACAAATGCGAGTGCGCCCATAAGTGGACTTCGCACGATGCAGAGGCCTGGTGGCAGGAACAGCCTCAGCCAATTCCGCGGCAATTGAACGAACAAACCCGGGTCGCGCTGGATACCCAGCAGGTAGAACGACATGGCGAACAGGAGCCGGACGAGACGTTGATTCCTGAGAATCGACTGACGATCGGCGGCGTGTTGTAAGCCGCG
>JAGQQS010000989.1 GCA_020426105.1 Planctomycetaceae bacterium | reverse complement strand
GCCTTTCTCGATACCGATGGAGGCGAAGAGTCCGCGAAGCTCGGCGTCGAGCATCTCGACAGGTTCTCGTTCAATGACGGTATGGAGTTCTTCGTAGAACTCGAAATTGTTGGCGTGAATCGTATTGAAAGATTTTCTGGAGCCGCTGATGAATTCCATTCTCGGTGGATTGGCTTTCATGGCGAGGGGATAAATCTTCAGTCCGTCCCTCCACATCCTGGAGGCGGTATCCGGCTTACCGTCGACAAGGAATCCACGTAAGCCGATCCAGGCCACATAGCTGGTGGACTTGGCGACGAAATAGGTCTCGCCGTCAATGACCTGAGGCTTACCGCCGATGGGACCTTCGAGGTCGCCTTCATAGTCAGGTGGCAGGATCAGATACTTGCCACCCTTGCCCCTGTCCGGCCCAGGGGCGCCCATGTCGACCACGAAGCGGAAGAAGGCGTCGTTGACCGTTCCCGGGCCGGCACCCGCCGGGATCTCGACTACCGTTGGGCCATCCTTTTTTAAGTCGAGAATGGGGATGGCGTAAACCGTGCTGGTGTTGCCAGTGAGAAACAGCGCCTTGCTGTCCATCAGCTCGTCGAAGTAGAGAACCTGATTCGATTTCGTCTGCCCGAGTGACACCGCACCTCGGCGAAGTGCTTCAATCGAGGCGGCAGGTATTCCGTTTAGAAAGGCCTCCGTGGCTCTTGAGAAGTCGAGATGATCGTAGACCAGTTGCGAGGTCTCTTTAGTTGGGATGCCGTCGAAGAACTCAAGTGTACCGATCCGCGTCTCGACGCGATCCGGCGTGGTGATGGACTCTGGGATCTCCGTCGTCATCTTCATTTTCGGCGACTGCGCCCAAATTGGATCAGAGATGCCAATCGAGAGCAGCGTTACCGCGATCGTGGCGTTCAGAATGTTTTTTATTCGCTTCATGTTCATCGTTTGTCCTCTGTTGGTTTACAGCCTTGATGGCTTTTAAATTTCAAATCGTACTTTGCTGTTGTCGCGGAAATCCGCCATACAAGGTCGAAACCCAGATGTGGTGTAACGTTTCGAGCACAGCCTCTGGATCGCCTTGTGGCCGACGGCCGAACTCTTCGATGAGCAGGGTGGCATCCAGTGAATTCAAGGCATTGGCAATTCGTCTCGCATTGAGTGATTTGGAAATCAACCCCTCCTGCTGTTGAGATTTGATTCTAGCCTCGACCTGGTCGTCCCAGCGTCCCATGAACACTGACCATGCCTGTTCGAGGCGTTGGTCGAGGGGCGCTGCTTCCGAGATCGCTCGAAAAATGGGTCCGTGGTCGACACAAGTTTGCACCACTCCCTTCAGCGACTTTCTTAGCGCCGCGATCGGTTCGCCCTCGCCAGTGATCCAGGGATCAGCCGTCTGATGCATCACCGCCTCAACCTCGCTCAACAGCGACTCGATCAATTCATGCAGATCCTTGAAGTACTGGTAGAACGCCGGACGGCTGAGCGGTGTATCACCCATCAGTTCGCCGATCGTCAGATCACGAAAGTTATGCTCCCAAAGAAATCGGACGGCGCTGTCCATAATCTCTCGCCGTGCCTCTTCCGGTGAATGACGCCGCGAACGTTTGCGAGCCTTTAACTGAGCAGCAAGAGAAGTTTCCGGAGATACTGACATCGTGTCAGTAATATAGCGAACGACTTCGGCATGTCAAACCGAACGCGTGACGGTCACACCTCCCTCCTTCGGATGCGGCGTCTCGAATTGAACATCAACGTTCGGTCGGTCTTGTCGCCGTTCTGAAGATTCGCCCCCCCGACACACTTAATCGAGATGTTTTTCGGCCACGAACTTGTTCAGGTATCCCAACTTTATTGAAATGGTCACCCCCTCCTACTTCCTGTAGCTTTCCCGCGTAGGCCCCATCCAACAAAGCGACATCGATTTAATTTGCCAGGCCAGCGATACTCCCACAAGTGGCGCAGTCAGGTAGAACACAGATTGAAGTCCGTTGAACGCGGAGGTTATCGCGATGTCGGAAAGAAGCAGTTCCCGTCCAGGTCACTCATGTGGGCGTGTCCTTGGTGACTTTTGCGGAAGCGATCGACGGTTCGGCCACCACCCGGAACCGCGCAAAGAGATGTGCGAACCTGCGTAGTCGAGACCGACCGGAACTGAATTCTTCTAAGTCGTAACCTGCTCCGGTCACATCGACCCGAGCAGCGAACGCTGTGGCGACACTCCCGCAGGTGTACTCAAAATGATGGCGGCCAAGGTGCGTTTTCCAGCCATGCCCGCTGTCCCCAGAATCAGGTTGATTCGACAACTATTGCGGCAGATACTCCGGTGCCGTTTCTCCCTCAGGATGAACCGTGCTGAGGGAGGGATTGCGTCTGGCGAATTGGCGGTTTTCGGGTCCTACAAAGGATACCAGGCGCGCCGACTTCAAGAGCATCGGCCGATACCGGTGAATCTTCAGTCTGCCCCCACGCCCCTGCCTCAACGTAATTGAGCACCGAAAGTGTCTTTCGAACCGGAACGAGTTTTCGGTCTCTCTTCGAGGTCCTTTCGGGAGTTGCTTCAACGAACAGCGCTTACGACATAGATGCCATCAACAGGATGCTGAGACTGAACAATAACACGGATGTGGCGGTGGCGGCGATTACTGATCTGGATGGTCATCAGGGAATGTTGGAGGAATCGAAACCTTGGCCGCGAGCGGATCAGTGGATTCGTGTCACGCTGCCACAGCGAGTCGCTGACAGATCACCGGCCAGCGATGGCAACGATATCAAACGCATTCACGTAGCGGGTGTCGCGACACCCGCAACGATCATTTTCAGTACTTTTCCTGAACTATTTCAGGACGCTCAAACCGCATAAAACACAGGGAAAGTGTATTGCGGGAGGCTTCAAAAGTAGCCTTCGGAGGCCGACACTCTATCCAATTGAGCTACCGAGACTTGTAGTTGCACACAGGCTTCTGGACTCCGTTAATTGATCCCTGTGTGCACGCAGTATCTCGACCAGTCGGGTCAGATTCAAGTCAGCACTTAATCATGGAACCGGGCTTGAATTCGGAATGCCGTCTGCGAGACCGGTGCCCAGCCCGGCCCAACCTATCCCCCGCAACAAATAACGGCGTTTATTGCTGGTGGTTTGTGTGATGGCAGATTCTGCCGCTGCGAAACTGACGATTCGTCCGCGACGTCCGGTCGAACTGCCCCATGGCCTGTCAACGCCTGAAAGCCTGCGCTGAACCAACAGGATTCATCGATTTCATTGCCGATTTTTACGATATCTGAGATACCAAAGGATGGATACGATGGGCCGGTTGTCGAGGAACGGATGCGAATTGCCGCCACAAAAGTAATACTGCTTACGGTCTCCGCAGTTTGTCCGTTGCTGGCCGGTTGTATTTCGGACCACGCATGGACGCGTCGCAGCTCGGTTGCGCCCGGTTCGCTGACAGATTCCTCGCCGTCCGCTTCTTCGGCAATGGATCTGCATTTTGGCCAGCCCAATAAGTTAGTGGACTCGGCAGGCTGGATTGTCGGCATTCCGCGAAAAGTGCTCCTGTGGGATCGCCGAGTCGACAACCACGACGTGGGTGACGAAACAACCGAGACGATGGCAAGTTTTGCCCGGCTGCATGAACTGGAAGGTGTCTGCATCCGGGTGAATCAATATGATCCTCTCGGCGAATTCAGTCGATTGCGAACGAATCAGTCTGTTGCGCCAGGCTGGCGATATACATTTGGCACCATGCGTCTGATTAGTTACACCCTGGCTCCAGGGAGAGTGTTTGGCGGCGACCAGTACAACCCGTACACCAACAGTGTGTATATTTACTCCGACGTGCCTGCCCTGGCAGTGGAGGCGGCAGCTTATGCTAAAGATGTCCAAAGCCGATCGTTGCCAGGAACATACGCCGCCGTGAACGAACTGCCGTTTGTGTCAATTTGGCATGAGACTGTGAATGTGCGGGATGCGGCAGCATTCATGAAAACGCATGGCACAGATCAGCAACGAACCGATGGCCTGCGCGTGCTGCACGCGAATTACGGCTCAACCCTGGCGGTCGCGACGGGGGCTGGCCCGGTCGCTCAGGTTGGGGCCGCAGTGGCTGGACAGCTTACAGGTCGTTTCCATGCATCACGTCACACCGCTGCTGCGTCGAAGTCGGCAATGGATGGTTCCGGAAAGCCGGATGGCTTTCCCGTGAAACTTGCCAGTGCATCTCAGCCGGAAGATTGATTAAGTCGCGAGCATGCAAAATTCTCTACAAAGATTCTCCTGTCAAGGCGGATCCCACGGCGACCGGGGAGGGAACAGATCTGGGCGATGCCTGGGCAAGTTTGCGAGCGGCCGCGACGCTGCTGTCGAACACAAGCCGGAGATCCACGACCCAGGCGCCATCGTCAGGCATCACGAATTCCCAGTGCGGTACAATACAGACGCTTTGATGGACGGCTTCAAAGCCACCTTCTGACTGACTGATTGTCTCAATAGGCATCGTCCAGATTCCACCGGGCCTTGACAGTTCAAGGCTGACGTCCAGTCCCAGCCATTCATCGACCAGACTGATGCGATCACTGTCCGTCTGATCCAGCTC
>JAGQQS010000988.1 GCA_020426105.1 Planctomycetaceae bacterium | reverse complement strand
TGCGGGGTACTTGCTGCCGTGTTCACGTCGCTGGTCGGGCACGCGATTGGTCTGGCCCTGTTGGGCAGCCACGCATGGCTCCGCTGGCATGCCGGCTCATCGAAACTTGCATCTGACGGTCACCGCCAGCACCCGCTGTATCATGTCATCGTCGTATGGTGTCTGATATCACCCCTGATCTGGACCGTGCCCGGGATGCCTGGCTTCGTACCGCTGACGCTGATCGTAAATGCCGCCCAGGTCATGCTGCTGCCTGTCGTCGCGGGCGGCCTGTGGTGCATTACGGCCCGCAGCAAATACATCGGTGAAGAATTCCGCAACCGCTGGTGGGATAACCTCGTGATGTTCTTCCTGGTAGCGCTCGCTGTCTTTGGAGCCTTCAAGTCGGCGCAGAGCGTCATTCGTTCCGTCCAGGAAATGGTTTGAGCTTCGCTCTCCGCGTGGATCCCCGAGTTTCACGGCATCAAGAAGTTGAATCAGCCAGGTCGAATAGGGGCCCCTTCAGTAGCCACCGGAGAACAGCGTGCGCCGCTGGAAGAAGAGAATCATTTCGTCTTTGTTCTGCGGATTCGGTACAGCGCTCACCATTTGCCAGCCGCGATCTCCAAGTTTTGAGACGTACCCTCCCTTGAACGTACCTTCCTTGTCCGTTTCGAGATAGTACGTCATGTATTCCATCTGTGGATGAATGAGCATATCGAACAGCAGTCGCGTGAACAGCTCAGCTGACCAGATGGTCAGAATGAGAAGAAACAGTTGTTTGTAGCTCATCGCTGTTTCCTTCAGGAATTAGTGCGTCACTGTGTACTTGACCATGGTTACGACAAGGCATTCCTCGTCTTCCCTGCATTTGGACAGACTCCTAGTCGAGTTCAGCGCGCCCGGGAAGATGACGTTTCCTGTTACGTTCCTGAATAATTGATCGCGCCGTGACTGAGCGTTTTGGTGTGG
This sequence comes from Planctomycetaceae bacterium, assembly GCA_020426105.1. Taxonomy (GTDB): domain Bacteria; phylum Planctomycetota; class Planctomycetia; order Planctomycetales; family Planctomycetaceae; genus SXXK01. The sequence continues at coordinate 2,934 of JAGQQS010000988.1, read as the reverse complement.
TTGCTTCAGCGCGTGGCTGTGTTTCATAGAGAACAGGATTCAGAAAATCGTCTGACCTCTGCGGTTCTTCGGGTTTCACGGGTTCTACAGATGCCGGAGGTTCTTCGACCTGAGGCACAGCCAACTGACGCTTTGCTTCCGGTGGATCTTCAGGGACAGTAATCAGTGAATTGGAAACGGGGCCTGCTGGAATGCCGGGGGTTACACTCTCGAGTGCGCCCGGTTCGAACGGGCGGGCTGGGTTTCCAAGTGATTCCCACGAATTCACATCGGGGCCGCCCACAAATTCTTCGGGTACCGTGCGGAGATGGATATTGTCCAGAGCACGCGACATGGCTTCACCACGAATACGAGCATCTTCGTACGCTTCCGGATTCCATTCCCCTTCCGACAGGAAGATTGAATTGGCGTGGAGGATCGCCCCCTTGCGGAAGTTAAGTTCCGTGATCGATTTGTTATAATCCACGATCAATTTCAGATAGCCCTGATCCGAATCGCGGCTGGTGATCTTGGCCTCCAGCACACGCCCCAGCAGGACGGGATCGCGCTGGTTCTCTGCATTGGCTCGTTCGAGGGCTGTTTCAGCATAGCGTTTGGCGGCAGCTGCTTTCTGCAGGCCAGTCTCGGCCAGCAGATAATTCTGCTCCATATTGATGATCGCATCGCTGAGTTCATAGCCAACTTCTTCTTCCTGCCGCGCCAACACGGCGCGCGCTTTCCGAAGTCGCAATTCGTAGTTGCGCACCTGGGCTCTGGCGAGGCGAAGTCCCAGCGGCATCGACATCGAGATGCCGGTGGTCCAGGTCGTATTGTTTCCCTGACTCAACGATTCATAGAAACTGTTGTATCCGACGTCGGTCACGCCGTCATCATCTTCACGTCCTCCCAGATGATGGCCAAGTCCGTTGACACGATATTGCGAGACGAAATCCAGACGTGGCCTGGCAAGATTCTGAGACGCTCTGTATTGCAGTTCGAGGCTGCGAATCTCCCACTTCTGACGTCGCAACTCGTGCCGATTCGAAAGTGACTCAAGCAGACTCGACTCCCAGTCCAGCTGCAACCTGGCGGCAGACGGCACATCGATCGGTGTGATGAAGGTGCCGTCGTTCAGCGGTAACCCCAACAGACGACGAAGCCGATACTCGGCTTTCAGCACATCCCCGAGCGATCCCTGAATTCTTGCTTTGCCTTCATAAATTCGGTTTTCAGCCTGTGCGACTGCGTCGCCTGCTTCGTCACGACGTGACAACTGGTCGCGGAAACGGACAAGGTCCTGGAAGGTTTCGATTTCAGATTCATACAATTGCAGATACAGGTACAGATCCCAGTAGCGGTTTTCCACATCGCGGAGCAGCGTCGTGACCGACTGCTCAAACTCCAGCAGTGAAATGTCAGAGTTGATGCGTGAGATCAGTACCCCTTGAGCCACCCCGGAAACACCACGCAGATTCGATTGAACCGGACCGGCAATGCGCGTAAATTCGACACCGGATCCGGCCAGCAAAGGCTGACGAAATTCAGCCTGCAGGAAGCCCGTGTATGATGAATCAAACAACTGCGTCTGATTGCTGTCGCTGAAGTTGACGTCATGTTCGACAGCCAGTGTGCCGGCGGTCGCGATGGTTTTTTCCAGCCTTGACTGAAATTGCACGGTCTGGTTCTCAAGCGTTCCGCCGGCAGGAATTCCGATATTCTGAGTGTTCTGCGGATCCTGCGATACGCCTCCCTGAAGGGAATTTGTAAAGACCGGATCAAAGTTCGCCAACGCGGCTTCCGGGCCAAGGTTACCGAACAGAAATCCAGTGTCCTGTATGGCATTGTCCCACACCGAGGCCACACGTGATGGATTGCCCAGCAGTGGGTTCGACGGAGAGCCAAAACTCTGGTCATCAACAATAATGTTCGCATTGGTCAAAGCCGTGCGGATACAGGCATTCAATGTCATTTCGCGTGGCGTGACTTCTTCCAGACTTTCAATGCTGCGTGGTCCGCGTAACAGTTCCGGATTCGGCTCGTGTTTCTGTACCTCAGTCGGGTATTCGATGTTCGTCGCGTAGTTTTCGTAGTGTTCCAGTCCGCGGTCCTCGCCAATCAAATATTGCAGACGCGCTCCAGGGCCGGCGCAACCCTGGCCGAGCATTGCGAGCAGCAATGCTAAAGCTGTTGAGCGTTTCCATTGATTCGTTTTCACGCCGGACTCCAATGGGAGGGCATCCTGGATTGATTCGATGCAGCAGGTCTGAATTCGCCGCGACGTACACCTGCCAGAAGCAGACATACTCCTGCGCATCGTCAGCGACGCGGCAAGATGTCATAATCGTTATCGTCCGGATAACCGATAAACTTTGCCCAAACTTTCAACTCCGATTAAGAAAAAAAAAAAAGCCTGTGTGCGAAACACAGGCTTCATCACTGTTTCCAGAGGCTACGTTCCCTCTTTTGCGTCCCCTCGCGGCTATGTTCCGACGTTGCCCCGGAATTGGTTGAGAGAAGAGAGGCGGTAATCCTTTCTGAATCAGGCTGTGATCCCATCGACCATTCCGGTCGGGTAATCGGAGGATATTTGGTAAACGATGCGGATTATCGCAATTTTGCGGATCAGGCTGCAGCGTGGACACGCGATTGCGTGCCCGTCCATCGGGTGCTCACGCGGACTCTGCCGAATTCCAGGGAACCACATGGCAATCGACATTGAATCACAGGAATGCTGCGAATTCTTCGCGAATAGCCTCAGGTTTTTTCTGTCCGCGTCCGAAAGCGACTAAGCGGCATCTGTGTGGCAGATTCTGCCGCTGCGCGCCGAGGTTCATGTTCGGGGATTCAACTTTTTAACCAATCCGTTTCATCATGCACACTGACCGCAAAATCGGTTTTGCGATGGGCATCCTCCTGATCGGGATCGTGGCTGCGCTGTTTTTTCGTAATGAACCA
>JAGQQS010000987.1 GCA_020426105.1 Planctomycetaceae bacterium | reverse complement strand
CACAGCGTTTGCTCCCCGGCCGTGACCAGGCCTGAAACATGCTGGCGGGGAAGTATCCAGCACTGTTGCACTTGACTAAGAACACTCGAGTGCAGGTCTTCCGGAAATTCATTCAGGAATTCTGTCGTGCCCCCCCGTAGTGCCGCGACCGGAAGTCCGTCAAGATACGCAACTCGATTACTCGCAGTCCCAGGGACGCGCTCCTGTCGGCTCAGGATGCCGACCAGATTCAGGGGATCTGCAGCGGTGATTACCACGATCTCACGGCGAGAACCCTCGTCACGAATTTGTCGCAGCTTCTGCACGGTGTCGGCCAATGCGAACTGCTCCCCGGCAACCCCGGTGATAAACCTCCCGCCGCGAATTTCACCCCGAGCTTCAAGACGACGAAAGATCTGCAATAACTCAAACCACGTTGGTGCTCCGTCTTCGGCAGAGAGCAAATCTCGAAATACGATGCCCCAGCGGCGAAGAAGTTGCCACGCCCATTCTGTGGTAATACCCGACGCAGGCCTCTCACTTGTATCTTCAGAAATGCTGTTTAAACCCGGGCCTGACAGCGGTCGTGCTGCTGACCATCGCCCGATCGCAGCACGCGTTACCCGGATTCGCTCGGCGCGGCCGCGATTTGATCGGCGTGAGGCGGGTTGCTTTTCTGCAATCAGTGCTCTCAGACCCGCGATTCCGTCCGCTGTAATGAGCCCACGCGAAACCAGTTCCCCCAATGCGTCATCCAGATGATCCCGCAGCATTCGTGTTTCTGTTTGCAGATCGGTTCCAAACATGGCTCCGCGTGATGTCAATATTTCCAGAACCTGTTCGGCGGGACTACTGATGCCTTCGATGTCCGTGACCGGCGCCCGGGCCGACAGCCAGGGGAGGTCTTCCCGAAGAAAGATTGAGATTGGGGCGACTCGGGTCAGACTTGCCATCGGTCGCGACTTGTCGGGATTCCGCGGCGGAGGAAACAGACGCGACCAGCCGACTTCTCCGGTCAGACATAACTCATCCAGCCATTCCGACTCATAACCTGTCACGCGGAGTGGCAGGACGTCGCGTTCCCAGGCCACGGCGGGAATATCCAGTCCCTGAAGCTGACCGATCACTTCGAACAATCCATTTGACCCTGTCCGGCGATATGGCTCGAGAATGCCATGATGTCGGAACAGAAATTTCATGAATATTTCGATTGAGACCGGCTCGATTTGTCGTCGCAGTCCATCCATCGTCAAGCGATGAATGCGCGAAAGCAATCGTCGATGACACCATTCAGTCTCGACTTGCAGACGTGGCGTTTTTCCGAATTGTTCTTCTGGGTCCACTGCGACCTGCGACGCCTCGTCCTCAGGATTCTGACTGTGAGGCGTCGATTCAGCGACATTTTGCGCATCGTCGTACGAGACATGCTCGTGACTCGTATGCGGAAGAAAGGACCGACTGCTGAACTTTCCGCGTAGCAGAATTCCTTCGCCTTCGAGCGATTCGAGGGCAGCATCCGTCTGGCTGACGGTAATTCCAATACGTGCGGCTGCGGCTTCTGTGGTGATGGGACCACACGATTCCAGTAATCCGCGAACCATTGCTACTCGGGCGTCCGTCGATTCCCATTCGCGCCGGACACCTTCCGGAATATGCACCATCGGTGTGAGAACCGCATTTGGGAAAGCCGCCAGGACTGCGGGGACACGTTCGGTTGCGGTCCAGGCCTGTCGCGCGTCCGGTCCGGCAGATTCCGGATGAAAAGTCACCCGCGTCGCGCGTCCGCAGTCGGCCAGTTCAGTAAACCAGTCAGACCACTCATTACCTTCATCGACAGGAAGCAGAATTCTGCTGAGCAGCGTATCATGCAGTTCATCTGCGTTCCGCACAAAAGGTTGCGCATCTGACACGACCTGGGCGATGGCTGCCGCGTCGAGTCTGCCAAGGTCGCGCACGTCTTCAACGGAGAGGGAGCGGCGTGTTGCCACGGCGCGCGCCCGGCGTTCGGCGGCTTCTCCGCCATCCAGAAAGGCGTATTGGTTGGNNGTTGAGCAGTTCATAGCTGAAAGGTGATGGTTCGCGTGTGTCGCGCGCGATGAATTCGATGTCTCCGCGTTCGACGGCGGCAAAGACGGCCTTGAGCGCCTGCATATCATGAGCCTCATGCAGACAGTCGTCCATCGTTTGCTGAACCAGAGGATCATCCGGAAGTTCGATGTCACCGACAACATTTTCCTGGCACCCGGTTAGTTTTGGAAAGACAGCAGT
>JAGQQS010000986.1 GCA_020426105.1 Planctomycetaceae bacterium | reverse complement strand
CGGAGTCTTCCGGACACATTCGACGTGATGTGCATCACGTGGCTGTATCGCTCCACAACCATGACGTCGCTTAGTTCCACTGTCCCGTACTCAGCAACCTTTCCCACATCATTGCGAGCCAGATCGATCAGCATGACATGCTCCGCCCGCTCTTTGGGATCAGCCAGCAATTCGTCTGCCAGTTCGCGGTCTTCCTGCGGCGACTTTCCGCGAATACGCGTCCCGGCCAGTGGTCTGATGGTCGTTTCACCATCTTCCACCCGAACCATGATCTCTGGTGAACTGCCCACCAAATCGACATCCGGAGTCCTGAGCAGAAACATAAAGGGACTGGGGTTAACCATCCGCAGAGAACGATAAACATCGAGCGGCAGAGCCGAACTTTTGTATTCCAGACGCTGACTGATCACGACCTGAAATATATCGCCTGCTTTGACAAACTCACGACACTTTTCGACGGCGGCTTCAAACTGTGGCTGCGTGAAATTGGATGTGATCTCGGGGACCGGTTCAATTGTCAGATCAATATCCGTCAAGGCGACATCACCACCGCTGAACGATAACTGCCGACACAGTACTTCCAGACGCTCTTCGGCACGCGCCCGGGATTCTTCGAGATCTCCCTGCGCGGTATCCGCCAGCGCCACGACCAGCACGACTTTGCGAATATGATCGAACACAACCATCGAATCATAAAAAGCGAAGCACAGATCTGGCAGATGCCGATCGTCCGGCGGAACATTCGGCAGATTTTCTGTATACCGAATCACGTCATAGCCGGCGAATCCCACGGCTCCGCCGCAAAATCGAGGCAGCTCGGGGATGGCTACCGACCGGAACTGTGAAACGAGCGTATCGAGTTCTTTCAGGGGATCAGCGGTTTCGAATTCGCGACGGTCTGAACCTATGTGGTCAATGACCACATTCAGACCGGTCGCCGTGATCGTCAGAAAGGGGTGGCTGCCGACAAAACTGTAGCGCCCGATCTTTTCGCCGCCGACGACACTTTCAAACAGGAAGGCCCAGGGCCCGGACGCAATGCGTTGATACGCCGTGACAGGGGTCAGCGTGTCAGACGTCAATTGTCGATAGACCGGGACAAATCGCGCCTGCTGAGCCAATGCCTGAAACTCGGCTGATGTTGGATGTGTTGTTGGTAACTTCATAAGAGTTCGAGCATACGGACAGATTGTGTAATGCGTTCCAGAATTGGACGAAGTGACTGTAGTTCATGATCAGTGCCCTGCCACCACGCCAGAAGCGTCATTGTGGATGACCGGACACTGCTGAGCGAGACGGAGTTCAGCAACTCGAAGCAGGAAAAATCCAGCTCACGACAAACGGCTGGCATCTCCGCGAGTGACCCTCCGGTTTCCGTCACCTCCACATCGTCGTATTCCTCCTGAAACGCGGCCACACAGGAACTGATCACCTCATCCGGGCGTGGACAGCCGCGGAGAATTCGCAGAGCCCAGAAGCAGGCACTGTCGCCAGAGACGGTAATCAGTAGATCCGCATCATCCGTTTCTTCCGTGAGTTCCCAGTATCCGGGATATTCAAACGTAACTCCATGCGCTTCGTAGGTCACAAGACAGGACGGCTCATCCTCCAACATGACAAGTCTGCTTTCACCAGATTGCGTGAATCAGGAACGAATCCCCGGGATCAACCACGAAATGCCGTTGCTCGGGACATTTGCATTTCGTAGACAAACTGCATGATATTGAATGCCGTCAATTCGCACATCAGGCGCGTCATTTTCGCATGAGCAGCATCGTCGAGGCAGGGTTCCACTTCACGCATTAAGTCCACTAACCTTGCTTCCTGATCGCTGATTTCATGCTCTGTTATCACTCCGTCGGCGAATGCCTGCATGAAACCCGCCATCTTTTTGGCATAGTCATCGATCAGCGGCTCGTTGGTTTCCGGATCGACCCAGCTTTTTCTCGCCATGGTTTTATATCTCCACGAAGTACGTTATCCAGGGGTCGTAATAACTGTCGACGTCTGACGGACGCCGCGATTATGAATGCCCGTATCGTAGCGGGACGGACGTCACTTCGCGCGGCACGCAGCCCCGATTTTCTTTGCACGCAGCCAGATTCATACCAGCCCTGAGAAAGGCCTGTAAATTGCCGGAGAGTCGTCCCAACGTGGATTTCCCGCCCGGTGCGGACAGGAAATTTCATACCACGAGCCGTTTAACCGGAGGTCCCGGTTCGGCGAGCTGTGGTGTCAATCCCAGCTTGTGCGGCTCACCCGGAATCAGGCGACGAACGTCCCTCACTCCCCTCAATACCGTCCATGCGAAGCATCTGTGTCCGCCGCATCAGGCGGCTTTGTCTTTCTTTGCGGCGGCCACAAAATTTCCGTGCTCATCGACATCGTCAAAACGCAGCGACAGTCGTCGCGAGATCCCGGATTCTTCCATCGTCACCCCGTATAACACATCGGTCACGGCCATCGTGGGCTTGCGGTGTGTGATCATAATGAATTGGGTGTTCTGCTGAAATTCCCGGAGCACATTTACGAAACGCCCGATATTTCCATCGTCCAAAGCAGCATCGACTTCGTCGAGGATGCAAAACGGGCTTGTACGACTTTTGAAGATCGACAGCAGCAGTGCAACTGCCGTCAGCGTCTTTTCACCGCCACTCAGCAGAGAAATGCTGCGCAGCTCTTTTCCGGGCGGACGGGCGACCACATCGATCGAACATTCCAGCACATCATCCGGATCTTCCAGAATCAGGTCCGCTTCGCCGCCACCAAACAATTTGCGAAACAATTCGCGAAAAAATCCCCGTATCGTTTCGAAAGACTCCAGAAACATGCGACGGCTTTCAATATTAATCCGTCGCACAATATCGCTCAGTGCATCCCGGGCCGCTTCAAGGTCCGTTAACTGCGTATGGAGCCGTTGAAAACGTGTCTCGAGCTCGATCAGATTATCCAGACTTTCTGTGCCCACATTCCCGATTTTTCGCAACTGGCGGCGAAGCCGTTCAACACGTCGATCGATTTCACCTCGAATTTCTGCGTATTGATGCGGATCAGAAATTATTTTTTGATGAGTTTCGTCAAACAATGGATATTCGGTGACTGCTGTGAACGCTGGCAGACGCTGCGTCTGATCGGATTCGGATTCAGCATCAGCATCATCGACTGATCCGCTGGAATCCCGATTCAGCCATAGAGCCAGAGCTGAGCGGCCGGATTCCACGGCACTTTGGACTTCAATCTGAAATTCTTCCCGGATACGCTCGGCCGTCGTCGTCAACTGATGATCGATCGTGCGTACCTGGAGTTCGGTTTCATGGTGCCGCGACTCATGGGCGCGACAAATCTCACGAATCTGCGTTTCCGCTGAGGATGCGGCGTTGCGATTGACCCGTAAACGATTGCGAGTGGCCGCACGGTTATAAATGTCAGCGGCCAGCTGTTCATCGTCCACACTCAACTCTGCAACCTCTGCGGCCGTGTTCAGCCTGGCGATCAGCAGATCACGCTGACGTTCCACAGCCGCCGTCAAACGCCGATCCGCCTCCTGCTGTTGCAGGCGACGCTGTTCCAGATCATCACGCACACGCTCAACGGCTTCCTGAAGTCCCAGCAGCCGCTCTTCTGAACGCGTCAGTTCCAGACTGGCGGCAGTCCGATCCCGATCGATGACCTCCAGCTCGTGCTGCCGTGTATTTTGTTCGTTGGTCAGCTCCGAGATCTGCTCCTGCTGCTGAAAGAGCAGTGCTTCTCCTGCCTGATGTTCCTGCTGAGCAGCCTCAATTTGAGTATCGAGCTCTGTAATTTCTTCCGCCAGTTTTTGTTCCTGCACGCGGAGCTGGTCTTCCCGCCGCTGCGTCTCTTTTAACTGCCTGCGTTGTTCAACGACAACCTGTTCTGCTGTTCGAGACTGACTCACGTGGTCATTGACTCGTGTCCTTGTCTGCGTCAGCTGCTCATCCGTCGATGAGATATTCTGACTGAGTGCGCGAAGTGTGAGTTCGCGTTGCGCGATTTCATGCTCGAGTCGGTGCAGCTCGTTTCGCAAACGCCGGAGTTCACTTTTCCGCGACAGGAGTGCTGACTCGTTTCGCACTGTGCCAGCGAACAGCGTGCCATCGCTTTCGACAAGTTCGCCCTGCAGTGTCACAAACCGGCACTGGCCTGCGGTGAGCGAATGCAGGCGGAGCGCGTCTGCCAGAGTATGCACGACCCATGTGTCAGCGAGCAAATGACTTGCCAGCATGGACATCGACTGTGGAGGCCGGGCCAGCCCGTCGGCTCGCCCCACGACTCCCGGCTGGCCAAACAGGATCGGAGGTGCCTTGTCACCCTGTGAGAATACAGACCGAACCACCGGACTGTCCGACCGCGGATCAACCCATGTCACCTGTAACTGGTCCAGACCACCATCGGCTGCCAGCATCTTTTCGATTGAATCGCCACTGGATCGCGTCGTCTTCTTCCGTCCCCACCAGGCATCCGCCTGTCGTGAAATATCGGCGTCCGCATCGGATCCTTCCGCCCACATGTCATCATCGTTCCGCCGCAGACTTCCCCGCAGCTCGGACAGATCGCCGCCGGCCACATCGGTGTTCTCAATTGAAATGAACCCCACCCGGTCTGTGATTCGACAACGTCCGGAATTCAAATACTCAATCAGCGGTTTCATCTGCGTTACGACGAGCAGCTGAGCACGTCCTGACAACGCCACTTCGAGTAATGCCGCATTCTCCATATCGACGTCGAGCAGGTCCGCAACGCTGCCGCAGATCAGATTCCATGGCTCCGAATCAGCCTCGTCCGCTCGGCGGAGAATTTCACGAACTCCGATGCCAAATCCCTCCTGGCGGTCCTCCAGATCTTCCAACACAGCCCGTCGCGCCACCTGAGCGCTGCGGTGCTCACGCAGTTCAGCCAGCGATTGCTGCGACTGGCTGCGTTCCGTCACCATTTGTTCGCGGCTTCGGATCAGAGTGTCTGCATCACTTTCCACCTGCTGCAGCGTCATCTGGATCGATGCCAACGACTCTTCCAGCGCTGGCATTCCGGCCTGAAGGCTTTCGATCTCTCCGCACACGAGTGCGATTTGTTCTTCGAGTGTGCCCCGTCGCTGGTGGGAAGACTGCTGCAATGCACGCAGATTGCTGAGCGTCGAGGCCGCTTCTGAATTCAGACGCACCTGCTGCATAAGTTCGTGCCGAGCCGCCTCGATCCTGTCTCGAGAGTCCGTCAGTCCCTGCTGAAGCAGCGCGATTTGCTCATCGTTGGCAAGCATCGAAGAACGGCGGCGTTCAAACGCCGCACGCTCCAGTGTGAGGACCGAACACAGATGTGATTCTTCGGCTTCGGCCTCGGAAACACGACTCTGGAGCAGAGTCTGCTGCCGAATCAGACGCTGCAAATCTGATCTGAGCTCTTCTTCACGCGCAGCCTGATGCCGCGCTGTCGAATCCAGACTGGCGATTCGACTTCTCAAATCGCTCCGCCGACGCTCAACGTCACGGAGTTGATCATCCACTTCAGCCAGCGCGGAGTCTGCTGCGATCACCTGCGTTTCCGCTTCAGCCTGTCTCTGCCGCAGGTCCACCAATGTAGCGGCTGACTCCTGCATTTGACGCTGCAGCAAATCACGCTGTGTTGATTCGCGGCGATAATCGTCAGCGGCCAGACCCACCCACAATTGTTCCAGTTCGGTTGAGACGGAACGATACCGCGACGCACGCTGGGCCTGAGTTCGCACCGTCCCGACCTGAGTTTCAACTTCATCGACCAGATCAGATAATCGGACCAGATTCTGCTCGACCCGCTCCAGACGCTTCAATGCCTCAGTGCGTTTCTGTTTGAACCGACTGATGCCGGCTGCTTCTTCAAAGATCAGACGGCGGTTTGCCGCATTCGACTGAAGAATCTGATCGACGCGTCCCTGCTCAATAATGCAATATGTTGCGGCACCGGCACCGGTTCCGACAAACAATTCGCGAACATCTTTCAGCCGCGCCGTATTTCGATTAATCAGGTACTCCGAATCGCCCGATTGCCAGATCCGGCGACCGATAGAAACTTCATCCTGATCCATCGGAATGAATCGACTCGTGTTGTCGAAGATCAAAGTCGCTTCGGCAAACTGTGATCCTGTGCGGCTGGCGGACCCGTTGAAGATCACGTCGGTCAT
>JAGQQS010000985.1 GCA_020426105.1 Planctomycetaceae bacterium | reverse complement strand
CCAAAGTGTTGGATCTGATCCGGGAACGCCGCCGATCGAATCATCCGCTATCCGAAAGCGTGATCTCCCAGCGATTGTTTCTTCCAGTGCTTCTCGAAGCCACTCGCATACTACAGGAGTTACTGGTCGATAGTCCTTCAGCAATTGATTACGCAATGCGACAAGGTCTCGGCATGTGCCGCCCGAATTCCGGAATATTCTCCTGGGCGAACTGTATTGGGAAACGCACGCTCCTCGATTGGCTGAAGCCGCTTCAGTCATTGGGTCAACGTTTTGAGCCGACCCAACTGCTGCTTGATGCCGCGAAGTGCAACAAGGAGTTTCGCGAGGCCGCTGGGGCAGCTTAATGAATCATTGGCCATCAGTTGATGGGGGAACTGCTTCTGCAGGCGATGCTGAACCTGCAATACCAATATCTGACAACGCAGAGTCGATCGCCTCGACCTTCGCAGCCTCGACCTGTGCGGTATCGGCAACGTCAGCGGGAACGGCAACAGCGGCGTGATCCTCGGCACCCTTCTTCAAGGTCGTCTTCATTTCCTCGTACCATGTATGTTCCGGACGACTCAACAGATCCTCAATGACTTTCCGCACAGCTTCGGCCTCGGCTGTCTGGCCAGCTATGTCGGCTTGATGCGCGATCTCCCGAGCCTGAGGAATCAGTTCCTGATAGAACCGTTCGGCCACCTCATACATGCCGTGCCAGTGAGCATAGTCCGGTGCCATCATGGAAGCCCCATGACGTGCGCGGCGACCTTCGTGGTGCCACAGGTAGAACCAGGTCCATTCGATCTCTTCATCAAACTCCTGCTTCGTAATCAGCTTTTGCTCCCGAAGAACAGTCATGATGGACTGGCCCGGCTTCGCAAATTTCTCGTTATAGTTGACCACAAAATCGTCGTACTGTTTATAGAACGCTTCCACATAATTCTCGGTATGGCAATGCGTGCACACGTTTGTCATGGCAACACGTTTTTCCTGCCATGAATGAGCTACGAGTGCCTTGCGTTTTTCCGGATCTGTTTCCTTGACGACCTCACCTTTAGAATCGGTGTCCATGACTAGACTTACCGGTGGTCGGTTCGTCCAGGAAAGCCGTCCAGCCGGATCGTGCGTGACTTTGCCACCATTGCGACTATGTCCTGACATGTGACAGGTGGCACAGGTCGGAGCCTGCGTATAGTCCACTCCCAGAACCCAGTCTTTGGCATTCAGATTCATGTGGTCATGCAGATCGCGAAAGGCAACTCCATGTTTGGACTCTTCGAAGATCTCTTTTTGCGGATGATCAGGCCCAAGGTGGCATTTTCCGCAGTTTTCGGGCTGTCGAGCACGGCGTGGCGAAAAATCGTGCC
>JAGQQS010000984.1 GCA_020426105.1 Planctomycetaceae bacterium | reverse complement strand
AGCGAGATCCAGTCGACCCCGTCGATGGCCGGGCCCGGAGGGTTCGTTTTCTGACTGACCGATTGTGAGCGAATTAAACCATTTGCACTGGAAAGTGTGTAAGTCGAGTCTGTTGCCGCAGCAACGACTCTTTTCCAGGTCGCGAGGACTTCGTACTCACCATTTGCCAGATCGTCGAATGTCCACGCTGCGACGTCGGTACCGCTGCCTGCGAGGGTATATCGCTGGCCGGCGCCGATACTCCCCAATGTCCGAAAGCCCCACGCTCCTTTGAAGGCAAAGCCCGGATCGCGGTCATCAATCGTAAATTGCCAGCCAGATGGTGGCGCGATCACGCTTCCGGACACATGAAAATCAAACGGACGTTCGTTTGCATCGTTTGTCAGAAACGCCACTTGCCCGGATCGCGTGGCTAAAACCATGGCGTCCATCAGAATCTCCAGAGCCCATGACTGGCCCGGGGCAATAACCTGATTTACAGCGAAGTTCCGGACGATTGTAAATCCATCGGGGACAGTGACCGGCTGTACGATCAGATCTTTGAATCCGATGTTCGATACATTGACGGTTTTGCTGAAAGGTCGTCCGATATATGTCGAACCAAAATCAATGATCCCCGTATTGTCCGGCAAGTCCACGCCATCGAATGTTACCGTAATTTCTGGCGCATCTGCCAACACAGATCTCCGGAAAAGAAGTCTGTAGCTGGATTCATCGGCGTCACTGTTTCCGAACGAAATTGTCCATTGATACTCGCCGACCTGTGAGGCCGGGAACTCCACCAAAATCGACGCTGTCGCACCAACGGCGACAGCCTGACCTCTGCTGAAATTACTGAGGAACCGTGGCTGATAACTCCCACTGGCAGCCAAAACCGCAGGCATCAGCCGAAGCACCGAAGTTCCTGTATTGCGCACAGTGAGAGTGCGAACCGTCAAAGTCCCGGGAAGATCGCGCCCCAGGTCATATATCTCCTGATTCGCTACGGGGACGCCGGAGACGTTCACATCGATCTCCCCAAACGCCCGGCCTGTAATTTTTGTTTTGATCGGAAAATAGACTCTGCCGGTTCCGATCGGATAGATCGTCACCGATCGCTCCCCGAGAACATCGGCAACCATCTGAATCCGAATGCTCGCCGTGCTTCCGGGTGGCATTAGAATTGTCCCAGCGTCATCCAGAATGAAAACGCTGGAGCTTCCGGACCAGGGCGCGACCAGGATCGCCTCGGAAGTTGGATTTGCCAGGTGCAATGTCCTGATCGGAGCCACTCCCAGACTGACGCGTCCGAAGTCGATCACGGCATCTGGTGTCAACGGGGCTCCATTGAACGTCACTACAGGATTGCCCCCGAGAATCAGGCCTCCGGTAAGGTACAACAGAAAACTACCTTCGTTGGAGTCGTTCGTGGGGAGAATCAGATATCCGCCAACGCCGGAGGCCGTGACCGCATCAAATCGCACCAGCAACGTGGCCGATTGACCAGGTTCCAGAATCTGGTTGGCAGTGGTGTTCGTCACGAGCGTAAATCCGCTGGGTACGATCGCTGGCTGCAGCGTTAACGGAATGTCGCCCTGATTGGTTACCGTAAATGTCTTTGTGACGCTGGTGCCGTAAGTCAGCGTGCCAAAGTCTACCCTGGCGTATTCGCTGACAGCGGCTCCATTAACGGCCATCGTGACGTCGATGACTGTCCCGACTGTCGCACGCATCAGGAAATTGAACGGAGACCTGTCCGGGTCATTTGTGCCGATTGAGACTTCACCAGAGCGCCGCCCCACAACGGAGGTGTCCAGGTAAAGAATCACAGTCGCGGATGTGTAGGGAGCAACTCGCCGGCCTGAGACAATATTGCCGCCCACGATACTGAATCCAGCAGGTATCGTGATTGGCTGCAGAATAAGATCCTGATTGCCGTAGTTGCGAATCGTCAGGATCCTGGTTTCAGATGCGTTTCCCTGACTGACCGAACCCCAGTCGAAAACACCCCCGTCCGAAACATACTGAAAACCGTATCCTGGACGGTTCAGTGTGACCTCAACTCGCGCTGCGCCAACGGTTGCGGTCAAAGCATACGTCAGTGTCGATTCATTGAAATCGTTGCTGCGTATGACGAGTTGACCGTATGCTTGCGGCAATGCCGTCGCTTTGAATCTGACCCGCAGGGCATACTCGTCGCCGGGATTAATCACCTGTCCCGACGTGACATTGTTAACAATTTCAAAATCTCCGGTGATGCTGGCTGGTTGTAATACTAACGGAGCTGCTCCAGGATTCTTCAGGACGAATTCACGCTCCACGGTAACTCCGAGTGAGGTCACTCCAAAATCTATCCCGGACGTAACCGTCGAACTATTGACGATCACATCTATTTCCGGCGAATTAACTGCTGCCCGAACCATAAAAAATACTTCGCCGTCGCTGGGATCACCGCTGACAGGCAAAGAAATCCGGCGAACAAAAACCCCCGAACTCTCCGCATTGATGCTGACAGAAAACGTTGCGGTCTCGCCGGGCGCCAAAGTCCGCTGGCTCAATTGAGTGACTTCAAAGCCGGGAGTACCATTCACACCACGAGCCCAGGTGTTGAAGACCACCTGCGGTTCAAGCAGATATAAGGGGCGGTCGCCGCGATTCAGCACCGTTATTGTTTTTGTCTTCGTGGTATCGAACGGCGCATCGCCGAAATCGACAATTCCCGATCCTCGGGTCACTTCGCTGCCATCGACAAAAATCGCGGCTTCGCCCAAAGTGAGTGGCGGGCGGCTGGCTGACACATTGATCCGGAATTCGGGTTGATCCGGATCATCACTCAATACTTTCAGTTCACCAGACCGCGCTGTCAGCTCACTGGCCACATAGCCCAGCACCACTGTTGCGGAATCTCCCGGTCCGAGTCGCTGGTTTGTTGAGAGATTTTTGACGACCGTAAATCCCGCAGGCGGCGTGACCGGCTGCAGGGTCAGATCGGCGGCTCCGGTATTTGTGATCACCAATGACCGTTCGGCCTGTTCACCGAAATCAATCACCCCGAAATCCAGCACGCCACCTCGTTCCTGGGTCGTGGCTGACCAACTGACAGAAATCGTTGGTGTCAGCGGGAGCAGGTTGATGCGTTCAATCATGATGGCGTCGGCGGCAACTTCTCCGTCAGCAAGATTTGTCAGATGCACTGTCAGCTCTCCTCCAACGATCGCGAACTCGCCCAGAACCTGCCACTGGACTTTATCGACCTGGATTCCTGACGGGGCAAGTTGCTGATTCACTTCAACCGTTGTCAATACCTGTTGTGCATCGGATATCGTAAACGGTGAGTCTGTGGCTCTAATGGCAGAGTTTCGCCACGTCGTGGTCACACGGTAGACGCCTGGAACCAGCCCGGGAAAGGTCCAGGTTGCCTGAACACTTCCGGTTCCGGATCGGAGCGCGCGGCTGTCGCCCTGAAATCCGCCCCTTCCAAACGAACCTGGTGTTACCGTGAAATCGGCGTCGCCGTCATCGACAATTCGGATGGGTGAATCATCAATGTCCTGCAGTTGCAGCGTCGCTGTTGCAGCCGCGATTCGTCCTTCTCGAACCGCGCTGATTATCAATTTGAAGACAGGAGTTGTTTCGAAATTCAATCGCTCCGGTCGCTTCACACTGATACGCCCCGTGGCGGAATCGATCCGAAATGCGTCGGCTGCGTTTCCGGAGATGATCGTATAAACGGTGCGGTCTGCCGGGCTCGGATTGGAAATAACCATCATTCCGACAGTCTGCTCGGCCCCGAGTCGCTCGGGGATCGTAAATGTCCGGTCTGTCAGCACAGGCCGCAACGGTGTAGCCAGTGTGACAACTGTCAGTGGCCCGCCGTAGTAGTAAGATGTTGGCAGCAGAACCAGAGTACGACCGTCAAAACTCATCGGCCTCAAGTTGATCCACTCCTGCATCAGGATCCAGCCTGTTGCTGATCGCTGATACAGCTGAGTGACGCCGCTCGCGCCGGTGCGATAGTTAAAAGTAACCAGTCGATCTCCAACGATCGAGGCAGGCCGAGCCGGAGAGGTGCCACCGTTCAAGAGTGTGCCGGACCACTGCCAGCCGGAATCCAAATATTCGTAAATATAGGTCGCGTTTCTGCCCTGAATCGCAAGCGTGTCGCCGGACAGGGTAAATCCACCGTAGAAGTAGTCGGGGGCGGATTCCCGAATAGTCGCCGTCCGCGTCCAGACACCCCCTCGCCTTTCATAAACCAGCACGAATCGCGGGCCATCCTGGACCGTCGATCCCATTGCCATGCGATCGCCTTCCAATTCAATCGTCAGTCGGGAGGAATTGACGTATTCCGGCACTTGCAGATCGGTTTGTCGTTGCCAGCCGTCAACCGTACGCTGATATACGACGATCAACGCTCTGGCAGGATCTGCGACTAATAGCTCATTTCCCTGAAGTGCAAGTGGGCGGCCAAAACCTGTCCAGTACTGACCGCCCTGTGGACTATCGTTCCGTAAAGTTGCCGTCTGAGTCCAGAGATTCCCCGTGCGTTCAAAAACATAGACCTCGCCTCGATCTATATCTCCGATAGCGACAATATTTCCGTCCATTGCCAGCGAACTGATCTGTCGATAATCGACAATCTCTGGTGCCAGAGTCGCCTCGTAAACCCAGTTGCTTCCCACTCGCACAAAGACATCGTTGTCCGCCAGCAGTGTGTTACCGCTGCTGATGGTACTTGAATACGAGTACGTCGCTCCACGGAAGGCTGGTGGTGTCAACGCCTTTGTCACGCCAACGGCTCCACCGACGGGCGTGCTATTGTTGGCAACCGTTACCGGAGTACCGGGAGTTGGAGTATCCACGATGCCTGGTTGAGCCGACCGCACGGGGTTCAGAAGAGGTCCTTGTGGGATCGGGGCCGTGACAGATAACGGCTGATCGCTCACTTGTGACGCTCCCAGCCGCTGCATGGGAGTGCCGCCCTGGGCGCCCAGATTCCTGATTTGAGTGATGCCATAGGTCGGTTCAAGCATCCAGATTTCATTCGTCCGGCGATTGCGGGACGCGACTACCAATTGGCTTGAATTGTCCCAACTCGGATATTGCACAAGCAGACTCTGATCCCAGCCTTCCGTATCGGCCCAATGCCCCAGAACTCGAGTGTCAAGGCCACTGAACGTCGTGGTCCCCCGGATCCAGGTGCCCGATACCGTTCGTGCGATCAGATCATCACGCAAATCACCGTTTAAGTCTCCTGAAAGTACCTCAACCACGGGATCAGACGCATCCCATGTACCGACAAGGACGGCAGCCGCAAATCCCAATCCCGTCGTGCGGGACAACCACCATTCGCCGGTCGAAGTCTGTCCCAGAAGATCGGCTCGACCATCGCCGGTAAAGTCCCCGGTCACAATGTTTGTCCAGTCTGTGCCAACAGACCAAAGGCCCCAGATCGAAGTCGTGAATGATTGTTGCTGGGTGTTGTTAGTCGAAAATACGGTACGAGACACCGTCCATTGACCAGTCACGGGGTCGCGTCCGGCAATATCATCC
>JAGQQS010000983.1 GCA_020426105.1 Planctomycetaceae bacterium | reverse complement strand
CTTCAACCCTGAAACCGCAGCTTGTCAGCAGCGAGGGGCTCCGCACATCCCTTAACGTCGATCGCGCGATTTTGCGGGCAGAAGACCGTTTGGCACCGTTGCATTCTTATTCTCGTCGCGGTTCAATACCTGCACGGCATCCATAGCTGAGCAAAATGACGTAAGATAATGCATGGGAATTTCCGACTGTATTTTTCCCGCTCAGCGCCGATATTGCTATGCGTTGGACGAGGTGAGAGAGTGTAACGCATGCCTCACAAAGTACGTTCCGCGACGGTGTCTGATGACATACGGGGGCAGGAACTGAACCTGCTGCAGGCCGTGATGGAAAGTACCATTGACGCCTGTTTTGTCACGGATCTGACTGGCAAATGCGTCTACTGCAACGCCGCCGGAGCCTACTTTTTCGGAAGACCACTGCCGGAAATCATTGAACAGGATATCGAGCAGTTACTGGGGCCGGAGACGGCGGGTATTCTGAATGAACTGGATCGCCAGGTCGCAGCGACAGATCAAGCAGCTGCGAAGGAAATACTGGTAGCGGGCTCTGGCGTTTCGCGCGTCTATCAGGTCACGAGATCACCCTATCGTGATGCGCAAGGCATGCTTCGGGGGACGATCGGAATAGCACGAGAACTAACGAAGCCGTTGGAGGCAGAAGAGACCATCCGCCAGATTGCTGCCGGTAACTCGACAACCGGCAAAGACTTTCTGCATTCAGTAGTATCGCATCTTTGCAGAGCCTGCAGCGTGGACGTGGCGTTCATTGGTGTGCTGTCCACGGAAATACCACAGACGATCGATACGCTGGCAGTGTGTCAGCATGGAAGACTGATCGGCAACTTCCAGTACGCTCTGCATGATACACCCTGCGAAAATGTTGTGGGAACGAAGGTTTGCTTCTATCCAACAGGTGTGCGGGAGCTCTTTCCGCATGACACGCGGCCGGTGCAGCTCGGAGTTGACAGCTACATGGGCATTCCGCTGTTCTCCAGTTCCGGGGCACCACTCGGATTGATCGCATTGCTGAACAGTCAGCCGTTTCCTCTGCCGGAACGGTCGCAGACGATGCTGGGAATTGTCGCTGCCCGCGCCGGAGCTGAATTGGAACGCGTCCTTGTCGAAAAGCAGTTGCGAGCCAGCGAAGCGAGGTATCGTTCGTTTGTTGAGCACACATCGGATGCATTTTTTGTTCACGATCCCCATGGCAAAGTCATTGATGTCAACCAGCAGGCATGCACCCTTCTCGGTTTTCCACGGGATGAACTCGTCGGATTGATGCCATTTGCCTATGACCCTTCATTGACGAGCGATGAACTGAAATCCGGTCTGGCACAACTGGATCAGGGGCAGAAACTCAGAAGGGAGACCAGACTGCGGCGGAGGGACGGCACAGAATTTCCGGTGCAGGTACAGGTCAGCCCGATCTTTCTGGGTGGCAATCGTTGCGCAATTGCCACGGTTCAGGATGTCTCGGAGCGGCAACAGGTTGAAACAACGCTCAAACGGCACCTGTTCGAACTGACGGTTCTGAATCTTGTCGGTACGATTTGCTCAGCAGGAAAATCGGCGGATGATATATTGAGCCGGACAACTCATCTGATCGCCGAATCACTGTATCCGGACAACTGCGGTTTCATGTTGCTGGACGAGTCAGGGCAGGTCCTCACGCAACATGAATCCTTCGTGCTTACCGCCCCGGTTCGATTCAGTGGTGATATTTCCGTCAATGTCGGGCTGGTTGGTAAAGCTATCCGCACGGGCAGGCCCATTCGGATTGGTAATGTACGGCATGATCCTGACTACCTGGAAGTTGATAGTCGAACGCATTCGGAAATGTGTATTCCGCTTCACACGCGGGGAGAAGTCATCGGGGTGATCAACATCGAAAGCTCCCGCCTCGATGCATTCAGTGAGGCCGACGAACGACTAATCGTCGCCGTGCTGGACCTGCTGGGCACGTCGCTGGAACGTCTGCGGACTGAACAGGCATTGCACGAGAGTGAATCCAGATTCCGCAGACTTGTGGATGCGATCCCTCAGATTGTGTGGGTGGCAGAAAAAGACAGCGGCATACTTCACTTGAATCAAAAGATCTCGGAATATTCAGGAATTGTCGCCGATCAACTCACCGGCTGGCGATGGGAT
>JAGQQS010000982.1 GCA_020426105.1 Planctomycetaceae bacterium | reverse complement strand
CTGGCAGCGGCGCAGGCGGCAATCGAAGAAGCGAAAGCGTCTGAAACTAAGAAAGCGAAAAAGTAGTTTTCGAACGCAGGATGGACATCCCTGTCCGTCCTGAGCGGATCAATCGAGAAGCCCGGCATCGCAGGATGCCGGGCTTCTTTGTCAACGCGATCAATATGCGTCATTATTGACGTGCGTCACAATTGACGTGCGTCTGTTTTTAAGATATCATGATTTTTTCAACGAATATATCAATTCGGGAACGACAATCATGGTCAAAGCGAATCCTGGCGGCTCACTGGATCCTCGATTTATCGTAGGCCGCGATGAACTCATCCGGCAAATCTGGGACGTGCTTGAGCGACAGTGTGTGTTGCTGAACGCTGAACGACGCATTGGGAAGACCAGCATCGTCCGCAAGATGGCTGCCTGTCCTCCCAGCGGCTGGCTTGCTGTCTTTCAGGATCTGGAGAAAATTCATACTCCGGAAGAGTTTTCCGAAGCAGTCTACAGGCAGGTGCAACAGTACCTTTCATGGCTGCCAAAACTGAAGAAGGCTGCTGAAGAGCACAAGACCGGCGAGTACGGATTGAATTCGCGATCATGGAAGCCTCTTCTGGAAGACACCATTCGACAGCTGATGGACGCGCAGAAGAAGTCCGGCAAGCGGCTGGTGATGCTCTGGGACGAAGTGCCCTACATGATCAACAATATCCGAAAGCGATCCGGCGAACAGCAGGCTGTCGAAGTGCTGGATCAGCTTCGCAGTCTGCGTCAGGAGAACCCGGAATTACGAATGGTATTCACAGGTTCTGTGGGCCTGCATCATGTTCTGGACTCCATTCAGGCGGCACAGATTTCGGCAGCTCCGGTCAATGACATGTATGCGATCGAGGTGACGCCTCTGGAGTCGGACGCTGCGAAGCAACTCGCACGCGAATTGTTGCTTGGCGAATCATTGACATCAAAAGACACAGACAAGTCCGCCGCCACGATTGCTTTGGAGGCCGACTACTTCCCGTTCTTCATTCATCACATTGTGGCGGGACTGAAACTGGGAGGAATCGCTCCGGAGCCAGACAACATTCGCAGTCTCGTTCGCCGGCAACTCACTGACGCGAATGATCCGTGGGAGCTGGGCCATTTCCGAAAGCGTATCCCCGTTTACTACGCACAGGAGCAGGACGCCCGGCTTGTGACAACCATCATGGATCATCTGGCGGGCTGTCCCGATTTTATCAGTCTGAACGACCTGCTTTCGGCAGTGCAGATGCAGGGTGTCACCGTCAATCGCGATGAACTGATCCGGGTGCTGCGACTGATGGAACGCGACCATTACCTGCGACGAAACGACGACGGGCACTATCAGTTTCGATTCGAGCTGATCAAACGCTGGTGGAAACTGGATCGGGGGCTGTGATGTCAGACGAAGATTACATCTGGCGATTCAGCCCCTGCCGCACCGATCCGGAGTTGCTGGAAACAATCTTCGTCCAGCGGGAAGCACTGTTAGTGGACCTCCTGGAACGCGTCACGGAAAGCGCAACCACAGCCAGCAAGCATCACGTGCTGTTGATTGGTCCGCGAGGATTCGGCAAGACGCATCTCATCACCCTGCTGAATCATCGGCTGTCAAAACATGCGGCAATTTCGGATCGCATTCGTGTCGCGTGGCTGCTGGAGGAGGAGACGATTACGTCGTTTGTGCAGTTGCTGAAACGTATCTACGAAGTTCTTGCGCAGCAGTATCCGACTGAGTTTCCCCTCGATTGGCTGCACGATCTGCTGGCAGAGTCTCCCACAGGGATTCAACGGCAGCTCGAAGGGAAGCTGGTCGAAAGCTTTGCGAGCCGCACGCTGCTGCTGTGTATTGAGAATCTGGACTTTCAGTTCAGCGGATTGGGAACAAACGGCCAGCATGATTGGCGCGCGTTCCTGCAGGAGCATCCCTTCACGACGATCATCGCATCGACGCAGCGGCTGTTTGTCGACGTGAAGTCTCGCGAGAAGCCGTTTTTTGGATTCTTCAGTCCCGTCCCGCTGGAGCCGCTCTCTGTCAGCGATGCCGTTGAACTAATGCGGCGCGTTGCGGCGAATCGCAAGGCCACCGACCTTGTCGCGTTTCTGGATTCCGCAGAAGGCCGTTCGCGAGTTCGAGCCCTGCATCATCTGGCAGGAGGAAATCATCGCATCTATGTCGTGCTGGCCGGTTTCATTAGTCGCGATTCACTGAATGAATTGATTGGTCCCTTTCAGAAGATGGCGGATGAACTGACGCCGTACTATCAGGAACGCCTTCGCTGGTTGTCCCCTCAGCAACGTCAGATCGTGGAGCATCTTTGTTCTCAGGATCAGCCGTGCATGCCCAGGCAAATTGCTCGGCAGCTTCTGGCGACGGAAAGCACGATCTCCAGCCAGCTCAAAAAGCTGCTGGAAATCGGCTACGTGCTCCGTTCGGAAGCGGGGCGCGAGTCGCGCTATGAACTGGCGGAACCGCTGATGCGGCTGGCAAGCGAAGTTAAAGAGCCACAACGCCGCCCGCTGAAATTGCTGGTCAACTTCCTGCGGGTCTGGTATCGCCCCAAAGCATTGCCGGAACTCATGCATCGCGCTGGCACAGACTCCCTTCGCCGCCACATCGCCGCGGCAATAGAGGACGCGAAAATAAATCCTGACCAGCAAATTCGCATACTCATCGATGCAATCGAGAAAGCTCGGGCAGAAGGCAATTTTTCTGAATTACTCCAGGCCCTCGAAGAAAAAGCCCACATGACGAACACTGCGCAAGACTGGTTTCATTTGGCATACGTACAAAGCGAGATTGCGAAGGATCACAGAAGCGCCGTTGTCAGCTACGACCACGTTATCAAACTCGATCCCGGTCAAACCTGGCCCTTGATCGAGAAAGGATACGCGTTGCACCAATTGAAACGGTACGAAGAAGAACTCGCGTGCTATGAGCGTGCCCTCATAATCGACTCGGATGATGCCCTGCTGTGGAACAATAAAGGGAGTTCATTGCATGAACTCCGACGGTACGATGAAGCCGTCGCATGCTTCGTCCGTGCCGTCGAACTCGATCCTCGCACCCACCAGCAACTTTTCAATCTTGCGGGAAGTTTGTTTGCCATTGGACGTTACGCCGAAGGATTGGCTCAGTTGAGGGCGGCGATGGCAAGATTTAGCCACATTAAGGATCTTGATGAACCGTCAATGATTGATTCACTTCGCCGAGCGTTTTCCGTCGGCAACGAACTGGTTGTTCGCCAGTTTGCGGACCTCTTTCATGAATTCAATCGCATTTCTCGATTGGGTGATGGCCTGGTTAGGAGTCTGGCAAAGATTGATCTCGAAAATACGACACACGACTCTCTCAACCGTTGGCTGGATTTTTGGGAGCATTGGGGTTCGACACACGTAGAGATGGAGGTGCCGCTGCGGCTGTTTCGCACGGGGATCGGGTACCTGATCAAACAGGACCGCAAAATGCTGCTTGATCTGGTGCTGTCAGAGCGACAGCTTGTCGCACAAGTGCTTGAGATTGAAGTTTCGTAACTTGCTGAGATGCAAAGTTCATCTCGTCGAATCAGAATTTTGCAAACTTCACTGATGACTCGATCGCGCCAACGATGAGACCGCTGGAGCCTTTGCAGAAACCGTCACCGGCTTCAACCGCTCCAGCACGCCCTTGCGTTTGACAATATTCTTGTAGTCCCACTGGATTTCCCGGGCTTTCCTGAGCCAGCGAGTCAGGTCTTTGACTTTGATTTCTTTGACCGAGGTGAACCGTGCGTCTGCGGCTTTGAATTTGCCTTCGGGTTGCAGACCGGGTTCGTCAAAGGACTGCCCACTCCAGAACAGCAGCCGCACGCTGTCTTTGAGTTTGCTGTAACCGACAACGGGATTTCCATCCAGGAACCAGACAGGATGCGCGTGCCAGATCCTGCTTTCTGCTTCCTTCAGAACTCGATCAATAACACTGGCCAGTTTGTCACAAATCTCGCAATCGTTACCTGACAGGGATTTGTTGTAGGCAGCTATTTCAGCGTTCATTGTCCTTACCACAAAAAACAGCAGCCCGATAAACAGGCTGCTGCATGTTGACTGTGTTGTTACCCGACGTCTGAGATTACTTCTCTGCTTTTTCTTTTGGCTTGTCCGTTTTTGCTTTGTCGCCGTCAGACTTGTCTTTCACCGCAACAAACGCTTTCTTAAACGCCTTGGCAGAAAAAATCATTTCCATCTTTGCGTCTGCATCTGCCTCCTGCACAGCTCCCTTGCATTTTTCACAGCAGAAACGAACGTTCACATTCGAGACACGCGCCGATTGCTCCTTGACGAAATCGCCGCCGGAAATCGGACATTTCTTCTGTTTGAACTGTTTGGTCTGTACCAACTGGTGGTTCGCCTTCACTTCGTACTTTGCCGGCTCTGCTTCGAATGCCGCTTTGCATTTTTCGCAGCAGAAGTAAACCTGCTTGTCCTTGTAGGAAGCAAACTGTTCTTCACTGGCAGCTGCTCCGGAGACAGGGCACTTCGCAGTGAACTTCTTTTCGCCGTCTTTCTTTTTTCCACCCTCAGTTGTGGATTCGGCCTTTTCTTTCTTTGTCGCCGCTTTGTCTTCTGCCGACGCTGGTGCAACAAAGCACACAGTCGCCAGCAGCAACATGACTAACATGGACCATCGAATCATCAGCGTGGGGCTCCCTGAAAAAGTGAGTAAAGTGTTAACCGATTCCGGACGAAACGACACAGAATACCCCGACGACTTCCATGCACAGGTTTTTCCGTCTCGTGACTTTGCCCAATCGGCCTCCCGTTGTCAACCCGCACGATTGTCTCAGATTTCAGAATGGGGGGAAACCTCAAACGTGCCCGGTTCTGTCTTTTGCCTCTTGCGAATCTCCATTTTGAACCGGACAATAGATTAATCGGACGTTTGGGGAAGCAGATCTGTCTGTCTTGCGCTCCCGCAAAAGCGCTTCCACTTGATCGAGACTTCGCTATGACCAGATTTTTTTGCAGAGTGCTCGCTTTCGGACCATGTCTGCCATGGCTCGCGACAGGCATGTTCGTTTGTATGATGAGTTATGGATCCAGTTGTCCGGCTCAACATCATGCGGGGCACCAT
>JAGQQS010000981.1 GCA_020426105.1 Planctomycetaceae bacterium | reverse complement strand
CCCAACAGCATTCCTGCGACAAAGCCCGTGACATGCGCGGCATTGGCGACAGCCCCAAACGCGCCGCCGATACACAGCAACATCCACAAAATGGCCCACACGAGCTGGTCGTTGGGAATACCGAGCCCCTGCTGCGGCTGCGTTCGGCCTTTGGTCCACAGATATCCAATCAGTCCGAAAATGACGCCCGACATACCGCCGAACCGTGCGGGGACAACCGGTGGACATTTATAGAACGTCATCACCCACCAGTACTGCCCGATATTAGAGATAATCGCCAGGCAAAGAACCAGCAATATAAAACGTCGTGTGCCCCGACTGAACTCGATACTTCTGCCAAGATTTCGCAGCCACATCATATTGAAGAGGATGTGCAGCACGCTGAAGTGCAGAAAAATCGGAGTCACCAGACGCCACAGCTGGCCGTTCAGCAGAATGACAGACAGGGACGGGGGAGCAAAGAGCGTAAAACTGCCGAATGTCGTGTTCATGGACAGCGACGGCGGCTGAATAAACAAAGCATTACGCAGCCGCGAAGTTTCCAGGTTGCAGGTTGGCGGAATGAGTCGTTTGCCTTCACCTGTCCGCTGCCAGTCCGTACACAACAATACAACGGCAACTGAAATGCCAATCAGAAGCATCGTGGCGGGATAACTTTTCCACCAGACGCCTGACCAGCGATCCTGAATGCGTATCTGCAGCTTTCTGGCCTTCTGCTCCGTGGCACGCAGGTCTGCCTGCTGTTGTTTGAAGGCTTTTGCAGCCGCTAAATACTCGGGAGCTTCGGGATTCTGTCGGAACTCGGCGAGAATGCTGCGCGCGGGCTCTCTGTGATCATCGCTCAGCACCCACACGACCCACGAGTTATCTTCCTGAGTAACTTCAGCGGGCATTGATCGGGACTGTAAAACGCTGACCAGCCGTCTGGCGAGGCGCTCATCGGTAAACGTGTGAAGTTCGCGCATAGTTTGGGAGTCGATTTCCTGGTGGCGGTTGACCTGGCAAGTATATCAAGCGCGGGGCCGAATGGGCCGGGATTTGCAGAATGAATTCAGATTCCTGCGAGGTGACACGCGTTGATTTTTTGAAAATCAGCATTCGCCGTGATTATTCAGCAGGCCAGGAACGCCCGTCCGAGGCAACGGCAATTCTGCGCATACTGCGGCAGAAGTAGTCGAGCACCGCCGACAAATCAAATTGGGTCACAACTTCTGCATTTGTCTGGCGGGATCCAAACGGGCGGCGATCCACGATCGTCATGCCACTGGTAAGTTCTCCCGAAGTCTCAACATCGATGACGACCGATTCAGTGACAAATTTCGTTGCCTGGGCTGCAATCGCGAGGGCCAGTGCGGCAGGGATCGGTACTTCTTCACGCGGCAGATACTGACGATTGGCGCGTACTGCAAATTGCAGCAGACCGATCACAAATTCACCGACAGGAGTCGATGGAATCAGACCGCTCAGGCGATCCACGTCTTCAAAGGTCAGACCTGGCTCGTTACTCACATCGAGTGGCACGAGAATCTTGCCGATCGGCGATCGCATCACAGCGCGCGCTGCCTGAGGATCAGACCACATATTGAATTCCGCTACCGGAGTCACATCACCCTGGGGCCGCATCACACCACCCAGACAAATGATTCCGTTCAGCAACAGGGGAAGATCAGGATCCAGATCGAATGCCATCGCAATGTTCGTTAATGGCCCCAATGTCACGATTCGTACTTCCTGCGGATACTCACGCACCAGATCGACGATCAGCTTCGGGGATTCACGTCGATTGTGCAGATCGGGTACCAGGGGATCCGCATCTCCAAGTCCCATTCGCCCATTAAGGGACTGCTGCAGGGGCATGCCGCTGGGAATATGGTCCGCAGCGGCTTCAGCAATGTCCGATTGTCCTACTCGCGGATGTCGCAGCGGGTCCGCCAGCCCGACAAGGTAGTGCAGATTTCGAGTCGCCTGGACGCCTGAAACGCTTCCGGAAACCGCGGTGAGTCCCAGCACATCAATTGATGGATCTGCCAGGGCGGCCAGAATTGCCAGCGCGTCGGAGATACCGGGATCGGCGTCAATGATGAGTTTTTGAGTCACTGCGTCAGCTCTTTTGCTGGATACCTGATCGATTGTGGAATGCCATCGTTATATATGTGTTCCTGACGCGTACAGCACGAGACCGGAAAAAAATTCGGAGAACGGAGCCGCATGGGCTCTCCTCTACCTGGTTCCTGTACCGGCAGGCTGACGCATGCCGCTTGCCACATCTCTCGAATGGTATTGCATCAATTCCGATTCGGCAATAACTGCCGAAAAACGGCACCCAACCCGCTTTCTGTCGACTCCCGGCATACCAACGGATTCAATC
>JAGQQS010000980.1 GCA_020426105.1 Planctomycetaceae bacterium | reverse complement strand
TTATCAATGGCAACCATCGGTACCCGCAAAAAGCTAATCCGGCTGGCGGCGGTGAGTGTCATTGTTACAGGGCTGATGACGACAGCCCGAGGAATTGTCTTTGCCTCGCAGAAACCGGGAGTGACAGGCACGCCAGGTTGTCCCGTCTGCCCGGCGGATGCGTTCAACGGTGAGGACAGGAATCACTAGAGTTACCGGAAGCTCTGGATCGATGCCCACGGTCAATTCATATTTCTAAATTAATCTCCGGCAGTGACACTGAACAAGACACAGGAAATCCGATTTCCGTGGAAACTTCGATGGAATCACATGACACGCTTCACACCGAGGAAGCAACAGCCACTGGCGCAAGAATCTCCCGAACACTGATCAATTTCTGGCTCGATACAGTCCTGATGCTGGCGTTTGTTGCGTTGTCAATCATTTCTGTCATCGTACAATTCGTGTTTCCGCCCGGAGTTGCCGCAAAAGGCTGGCTGCTTTGGCGAATGAATTATGGTCAATGGTGCAGTCTGCAGTTTGCTGTGCTGTCGATACTGGGTTTTGGAATCGTTGTGCACGTCATGCTGCATTGGACGTGGGTCTGTGGAGTCGTAGTGCGAAAACTGCTGCATCAGAAAGAACTGCCTGATGACGGACTTCGCACGGTTTATGGTGTTGGACTTCTGATTGCGCTCCTGCTGGCATCAGCCACGGTAGTCGGTGTTGCGATGTTGACAATTCAAATGCCACCTCAATAGGAGAATTCTGATGATCAAGCTGGATCGTGTACTTGTGCCGACGGACTTCAGTGATTTCAGCCGCCCGGCGATGCAGTACGGCTGCGCAATTGCCGCCCGATTCAGCGCAGAACTGCATTTACTGCATGTTGTGCCTGATCCTGCAATGCTGGTCCCGGAAGCAGCGGCCTTCTCTGTAGAAACAATGCAGGCGCAGTCAGAATCGCTGGTGAAAGATGCGCAGGCAACTTTGAATACATTGCCGCCGGACGGTTGGGAAAACGAGAAGCAAATCATCCGTGAAGTGCGAGTCGGGGCCGCCTTCATGGAAATCATCGACTATGCTCGCGAGCATTCGATCGACTTGATCGTCATCGGGACCCATGGTCGTTCCGGACTGATGCACATCCTGATGGGAAGTGTTGCGGAACGTATTGTTCGCAAATCTCCATGTCCCGTCCTGACGGTAAAACCGGAAGGCCATCAATTTGTGATGCCCTGATGCTCTTTCGACCATGAAATGTGGAGGCGTGAGAGAGCGCTAGTGGTGTGTTAAAGCTTAATTTCAGGGTTAGTTGTAGTGGACGAGGCGACGAGTCCCTCTGTTTACAGCACTTCAGGACTCGTGGCCTCGTCTGCTACGATTCAATCCCTTTTTTGATTTCGACAAAGTCCTGGTGCGGCGTTGTTATTCCCGCACCTGTGCAACCAGCTTGTGCACTGTTGCCGAAATCCGATCTTCGACATCACCGGCCCAGCGGAACGCCGGGCGTCCGTATTCGTACAGATTGGAACCTCCTTCGTAGCCCCCTTCCTCCCAGACGCGGCGGGAGGGGATGTACGAAATCATGTCATCTGTGTATCCGCAAACCCACGTCCCTTCACCAAACTCGGCCTTGAATCTCAACGCATAGTCAACAACGGTCTCGGCCCCCATGCCGATCATCAGCAACTCACCGCCCAACTGCCACGCGTGCAGCGGATACGGGTACTCTGCGGAAAACTGTTGACCATCGTCCAGTTTTGCGAGGAGTCGTTTCGCCCAGCGAGCCTTTAAGGCATTACTGTCCTGCAGCAGGCCCATGAGTTCTTCGCGAGACACCACATTCAGGTACGCCAAATCTACCAGCTCGAATGCGGTCTTCAGTCCCGCTGCAACAGATTTCCGAGGCGCGGCGAGAACTTCCTCCACAGCGCTGGCCAGCATGTGTCCGTATTTTTCGCAGAGTGCCACCTCACGTCGCGGCAGAGGATTCTGATCACCACCGCATGTGTTGACAAACATGGCTGTGACGCCCGGATGATTTTTTTCGAGTTCAAGCTGTGCGAAACCAGGGTAATCTCCGCACCATGTTGTGAAGCTGAGTGTCGTCGGATGGCAGGCGTATCCAAATACAACAGCTGCCGGATTTCCATCAGGTCGCGTAATCATGATCACTGGCACATTGTGATCCACGGGGCCGGCGAGCGGGATACCCTTTG
>JAGQQS010000979.1 GCA_020426105.1 Planctomycetaceae bacterium | reverse complement strand
GTACTCAATCCAAAGATGATTTTTGGCGATGACGATGAGTCGACAGACGACGTGTGAACGCCCTCCTCCACTTTCTCCGATTCTTTGATCTGCCTGTTCGGTCATCATTGGCGTCGCCCGATTTTGTCGGTATCTTGGGTGGCGTGCTGTATTACCCCATCGTAAAGGCTCCTCTGCAGACCGAATGGTCCAGGGCACTGTGCCTTTCTGTAGGCCGAGATCTGACGTGCAATGACGATCAATCAATTTGAAAAACCTCGATGGCTAAGGGATCTCCTGCGTTTTCTGTCTCTGAAGAGTCACTTCGTACTTTCAGGGAACATCCAGGATCTCCAGGTGCAGGAAATTACCTCCGGAACACTCGCTGCAGTGCCCCTGCAGACATCCCTGGCGATTGAGCTCTACCAGCGTGGTTATGAGCATGTTGTTGCATTTGACGTCGTGCGGGGCGTTCGAGTGCTTTCTCGAAACGGTGCGTCGCAAGCGTCACCAAGCGTCATAGAATCTTTGGGGCTTACAAGCATTGATCAAGTGCCGTCTGCCGCCGAAAGAGCCCACGTGGCGCTCACAGCCATTGCGGCGAACGAAGGAGCCCCGGTCTGTCTGATTTTTGATTTTGCATCCAGGCTTACCGTAAGAAATGACTCCCTATCTCAGGGAGAGCACACACTGTTCTCGAGGGCGTTTGTGAATTCATTGACGGCTCGTCCACGTCCGCATGGTGAGCAACGCTTGCCGTTTTACAACACCGTGATCTGGGTCGTGGATAAAGAAGGAGACCTTCCAGACTGGCTGATGCTCGGGAATCCTGGCATCAGACATATTCCGATTCCGAAACCGGATCACATTATGAGACGGGCGATCGCGCCAAGTTTGTTCAGGTCATTGCCGCAGAGCAAACAGTTGGCAGAAGCAGATGCCAACAAAAGTCTTTCTCAGTTTGTCGAGCAGACAGAAGGCCTGTTGCTGGTCGATCTTAATGCGATCATGCAGCTCTGCCGTAACGAGGGGCTTTCCATCTTGCAGGTTGCGGATGCCGTTCGCCGCTACAAAGTCGGTGTTACTGAGGATCCCTGGCAAAAAATCGAAAAGACAAAGATACGAAATGCGATGGCGTTTGTTCAATCTCGGGTAAAGGGGCAGGATCACGCCGTTGTTCACATGCTGGACATTATCAAGCGATCTGTCACAGGCGTCGGTGGAGACGGACGAAGCGGGCGTCCGCGAGGCGTTGTCTTTCTGGCGGGACCAAGTGGGGTCGGAAAAACGGAATTGGCCAAAACAGTCACGAGTCTTTTGTTTGGGGACGAGAATGCTTACATTCGCTTCGACATGTCAGAGTTCTCTGCTGAACACTCAGATCAACGACTCATCGGCGCGCCGCCTGGCTATGTCGGCTACGATGTCGGTGGAGAGTTGACGAATGCAATTCGTGAGAAGCCGTTCAGCGTTGTGCTGTTTGATGAAATTGAAAAGGCTCACCCCCGAATTCTGGATAAGTTCCTCCAGGTGCTAGATGACGGGGTGTTGACTTCAGGCCGAGGCGACCGGGTGTATTTCTCTGAATCGTTCATCGTCTTTACTTCGAATCTGGGTATCTACCGCACCGATGCAACTGGGAATCGGGTCTTGAACGTTTCTGCTGAGGATCCAGCCGAGCAGGTCAGATCCAAGGTCCGGGAGGAAATTGAGAGGCACTTCAAAGTGTCACTTAATCGTCCCGAAATTCTCAATCGTATTGGCGAGAATGTGATCGTTTTCGACTTCATTCGACCAGAGTTTGCCGCACAGATACTCAGGCAGATGGTGGACGCGACGTTACGAGGACTGGCCGATCGAGAAATCATCGTTTCTATCAGCGATGTGGCGTTTACAACGCTGAGCGAGTTGTGCCTTTCAGATCTTTCGAATGGTGGTCGCGGAATCAGAAACAAGTTGGAGTTGCATCTGGTAAACCCACTCGCGAGAGCATTGTTCGACTGTGATGCAAAGCCAGAGAGTAAGTGGTTGGTGTCGTCAATTAACGCAGGAACGACGACTCAGATGAGGATGGAAGACATGGGAGATCGAGAATGAGCTTTCCGCTCTCCCTGTCACGAATCTTCTATCCGGTCACAACGCTGGGGCCGGGGCGAAGAATCGGGATTTGGTTTCAGGGCTGCTCAATTCGATGTCCGGGTTGCATCTCTGCGGACACATGGTCGCAGAAAGAATCTGACGTGACTGTGGAAGAGGTTCTGTCAAGTTTAGACCCCTTGCTGGCTGACGCTGACGGTGTAACGATTTCTGGAGGTGAACCTTTTGAACAGTTCGCTGCTCTAGGCATGCTGTTGATAGGAATCAGACAGAAGCTAAGTCCGGGGAAAGACATTCTGGTTTACAGTGGATACACGATCAACGAACTCGGTGGTCGAATGCAGGAGATTCAGGGACTCATCGATGCGTTGATTTCGGGGCCTTACGTCGCGGATGCTCTGCAGACGCGGCCCTTGATGGGGAGTGACAACCAGGAGCTTCACTTGCTGACGACGTTGGGTCGTACAAACTTCAAGCAGTTTCTTCGTGACAGATTGGCCGCTGATGACAAGTTTGATTTATTGATGGATGACGATGGCACGGCATGGATGGCTGGTATTCCGAAACCTGGAGATTTTGAGAAGCTCCGTTCAGCGCTGGCTGAACGTGGCGTCACCTTCCAAACGACTGAGGATCGGCATTCGCGATCATGACAATTGGCGAAACCTACAAGATTTGTCCGAGCTGTTTAGCTCATCGCCCTGTGGTTGAACAGTTTTGTGAAAATGTGATCGGCACCCAGAATTGCGGTTGGTCGATTGTCATGGAACCAATTCACGAATTTGTTCCTGATGCGGCTGAGCCCCAGGCACCTGCGTCGCAACCAACGCAGGCTTTGCCCTATTGTCGAAACGGGCATGCCTGTAGCCCCGGAGATTTTTTCTGTCCAATCTGTAACGAAGAACTGGAGACATCGCCCGCGACAGCAGATGGTTCGGCGTCCAATCCGATCCCGCCTGCGGCGTCTGCTGTGGAGGCTGCGACGCGGCTTATAGCTGACTGGGTTATCGTTGAAGAACAAGCGACAACGTACAGGAACCAGCAACAATTTGTTGTCAATCGGAAGGGCGAACCACTACGTCTGTTGCTCACGCTCTACCGGTCCGGCTGTGAACCGGATCAGGCTATCTATGACTTGTTGAGAAAGTTTTCCTCGGATCACGTTCCCAAACTCTATGAGACGGGGCACTGGCAGGGACAGGCGTATGAAGTTTGTGAGATGCTGAGCGAAGGCAGTGTTCAGGACTTCCAGATCGCTCGTGATGACCTTTCAACCATTGAGCGGTTTGTTGACGAGCTGGGTCGCGTACTTGCGGATTTTTCCGAAGCGGGTCTTCGACACAGAGATATTCGCCCGGACACGATCTACATCCGTACCAGAACTCCACTTGATCTTGTTGTTGGTGGGTTTGGTTCCGCGAGACTCTCTGATCTTGATCTCGAAATTGCTTCGCCGCTTGAGACCGGGCGATATACCGCTCCAGAAACGGTCATGGGAGGAATCTCTGCCGCATCGGACTGGTGGGGCGTGGGAATGGTTCTGCTCGACAAGATCACGAATGGCGGTTGCTTTGCGGGTGCTGATGACCAGTTATTTATGATTCACGTCATCGCTCACGGGGTCACAATTCCTGATGGCTTGGAGCCTCGCTTGAGCAATTTGTTGCGAGGGCTACTCGCTGTCGATCGATCCGAACGTTGGCAGTGGAAAGAAGTTCAAAAGTGGCTTCAAGGAATTGAAGTTCCGCCGCCAGCTGCAACAACGTCAAGGGCAGCCCCCGCTAGTGGTCCTTCGATTCGCTTGGGAGGAAAGGATTTTCGCAATGTCCTGCAGTTTACTTTGGCTGCTGCCAGAGCTTCCGAATGGACCGAGGCTTGCGATCTGCTTGAGCGAGGTGCTCTTGCTGGCTGGGCACGGGAAATGGAGCTTGATTCCAGAGT
>JAGQQS010000978.1 GCA_020426105.1 Planctomycetaceae bacterium | reverse complement strand
AATCTCAACCGGTGCCTGTGGCTTCATGTCGAACATGTCGATATGCGACGGCCCGCCCAGCAGGTTGAACATAATCACAGACTTCGCCGGTCCGCGATCAGTTGCCGCGGCACCCGCTGCCTGAGCAAGTTGCGTCCAGTTCAGGCCACCAAACAGCGACAGCCCTCCGACCCGCATGACTTCTCGCCGCTTGACGCCGTCGCAAAGTCGATTCGCTGTGCCCAGTACACGCAGCATATTGATTCTCCTTCGTCGAAGGACCACCAGCACACGATTTCAAAATGCGACCCGCCGCAGGATGAGTGCGGTGAAGCGGGGCACATTCACAAATTATTGGGGACCTCGATTTAATGAGTCCATAACAGTGGACGAGGTGACGAGTCCAAAAATCGACCGTAGTGGACGAGGCAACGAGTCCAAAATCGCAGGGACTCGTTGCCTCGTCCACTACCTTAAACGGGAACTGTTTTCTGCCGGTTGCCAAAACACGACGATAAATCCTTAACGGCGTTGCCTCCCGGGCCTGAAGCCGACGATACCGAACTTACCACGTTCCCAACAACATATGAATACGTCCAGTGACGCGAAACACTCCCGATTTCAACAGATGCAGAGTCCCGCTGGATGACCGACTGCATTGACCGAAGCAGTACCCGGGCTTATAAGATCGTTCCCCGTGAACAGCAACTCCCGCAGACACCTTCTCGTCCGGCCCGTCAAGCGTAACAAGTTATTGCCGCAGTGGTCAATGAGCAACATCGAATGGCCCTGATATGAAGCACTCGCATCACAGCGGAACCGGCGTTACCGTCGGCCGTCGAAACTTCATCAACGCTCTGGCTGCTTCCGGGCTTGCGACGGCATGCACTGAATTGCACGCCGCTGACGTCTCTTCGCAGAATCCGAGACCAGAAGTCTGCGTTTACTCCGAGCAGTTCCAGTCGCTGTCGATTCCGGAGTTCTGTCAGATGCTCAAACAGATGGGAGTTGATGGACTTGATCTCACGGTACGCCCGGGCGGACACATCGAGCCGAAGAATGCCAGAGACAAACTCCAGGCGGCAGCGCAGGCCGCACAGGATCATGGCCTTAAAATCATGATGCTGACCACAGGAATTACCGCGCCGGATCGAGACGCTGAAGAGATCTTCGCAGCCTGTCAGCGTCTGGGGATTAATCGCATCAAGCTTGGATATTACCGAGTGGAGGGATTCGGAACGCTGGCCAGCCAGCTGGACGCAGTTCGACGTCAGCTGGAAGATGTGATGAACCTTGCCGCAAAATACGACGCGCGACCGTGTGTTCACGTGCATTCCGGTCCCACAATTCCTTCGAACGGAATGATGTTGTACTACCTGATCCGTGAATTCCCGCCAGAAAGGATCGGCGCCTATCTCGACTCACACCACATGACGCTCACCGGCGGTGCCGGTGGCTGGCGACAGGCGATCGATTTACTGACGCCCTGGCTGTCGCTTGTTGCTCTGAAGAACTTCCAGTGGGAACGCCTCGACCGCGATGCGACCGGGCAACAACAATGGAAAACCGAATATTGTCGACTGGAAGACGGCATTGCACCAATCCCGGATTTCGTCCACACGGTTCACAAGGCGGGTTACCGCGGCTTCTATACGCTGCATACCGAATACCGCCGCCCCGTGCAGGAATGCATCAGGCTCACGACGGAAGATTTTATGTACCTCAAAAAAGTGTTTGAGGGATTAGGTTAAGCCTCTGGAAAGATTACTCTTCGATGTCGCAAGTTAAAGCCACAGAGATTTCTCGGAAATTCTGTCCTGCCTTTTCAACAAGTCTGCTCACTCTGATGCTGACATCAATGGCTGCAGGACTGGGTTGGGGGATTCGAGGCCAGTATGGACATGAAACCGGAGCCATGATCGCTGGCACATTGGCGTCACTGACATTGGTTCTGTTTTATGCGGGCGGCGGTAGTTCCCTGGCGGCAGCACGAGCCGCTGCGATGGCCACGGTGGGTGTCGGGATCGGCGGAACAATGACATACGGACAAACCGTCGGCTTGACTCACGACACGAATCTGGTCGGCAACTGGGAAGCCTGGCGATGGGGGATGCTGGGTCTGTTCATGAAAGGCGGGATCTGGATTTCATTTTTCGGCTTATTTCTGGGGATGGGACTCAGCGGCAAACGCTACCGGCCGCTGGAAATGCTGGCGCTGATCGCAGCACTCACGGGATTGGTGTACGTCGGACTGTGGCTTATTAATTCGCCCTATGACACGGCCAATAAGGTCCTCCCAAAGATTTACTTTTCCGACAGCTGGCAATTTGAGCCAGACGACCCGAATCTGAAACCCCGGCGCGAGGTCTGGGGCGGACTGTTGCTTGCTTTGCTCGGTCTGCTGGCTTACGCCGGGATTGTTCGTCGTGATCATCTGGTCGTGCGTCTGGCTGTTTTTGCTTTTGTGGC
>JAGQQS010000977.1 GCA_020426105.1 Planctomycetaceae bacterium | reverse complement strand
TGACACCATTGCGTTCCTGCGTCTGCTGATACCCCTCGATCGCTCGATCAAACAGATAAATTGCTGTTCGCGGGTTCTGTTCCAGATACAATGCACCGACCTGGATATATGGCCGGAGACTCTCCGTACATCGCTCAATGTTACTCGTCCATAATCGGATAGGGTCCTTGTATTCAGCGTTTCTTTCCTTTGTCAGGTACCCTGAATAAATTGCGATCAGGGCTAAGACGACACAGGCAATGACCGATCCGGTTTCCGATGGACCAGGATACAGCTTTCGCAGGATCGCCCTGCACAGATGCCAAACGATCAGCACTGCAATGACGACGACGGATGCGAGTGGCAGATACATCCGATGCTCGGCCACGGTTTGCGTCACGAGCGGTATAAAGCTTGAACTTGGACTCAGCACGGCAAAAAAAAAGAATCCCAGAAAAGCAACCCACGGCTGGTACCTGATAGCGGCTACCGAACCGCCAGCCAGCAGCCCGACGATGATTGCGCCTGGTATTATTTCGCTCGCGTTTCGAGTTACTGACGCCCCATAATCAAGTACCAGCGAATTCGGCCAAAAGCACAGATAAAGATAACGTGTGATCGCACCGAATTGGGTCATCGCATAGTCCCATGCGCCTAATCCGTATCCGAAGCCTGCACTCTCATGACGACCCTGAGCAACGAGAAATATCAGGGGAATCCATGTGCTGAAAAGGGCCGCATACAACCATCGACGTCGATGTGATACCGACCGGATTGTGCGTCCGAACAACGCCCAGTCATACACGATCACTGCCAAAGGTGCCGAGACAATGACTTCCTTGCTGCCGACACCACAAAGGCAGGCAAGAAAAGCGGCTGTCCCCCACAACCCCGATCGTTCTGATGACGCAGATCGAATCGCGAAATACAGTGTCAGAAAATAGAAAAGTCCTGCGAGCGATTCGGCTCGCTGAACGATGTAGGTGACTGACTCTGTCTGCAATGGATGAAGTAACCAAATCAGCGAACAAAACATAGCGATGACGGTGCCGTGGTCCCTTAAACTCGCAGCAACCGGACTTTGTTCCAGCGTTCGGCGAATGACACCAAAAAACGTTATTCCGGCAACGATGTGCAGCGTGAGATTCACGACGTGCCATGAAGTGACATCCATTCCTCCCCAGGCATAGTTCAACGCGAGCGAGAGGTTAACAAGCGGACGACCGACTGACGAAACACCGCCCTGAAACAGCACTGGCCAGACCGGGGAGAGCGTTCGAATAGAGGGACTGTCGACAATGGTCGCGATATCGTCGAATACAAACGGCCCGGAAAAACTGTTCGCGTAGGCGAGCAGAGTTGCCGACACGAGAACGGCGACCGGAAGTACAGTGGGCGCCGTGCGTTGCAAACCGGAAGCATTGTTTGGTTCGACTGGAGGCACGTTTACGATTGCTTATTACTGGAATCATGCCAAGTCACCCGGACCGCGACTAACTGCTGCTCCAACAGAAATGCGATGAGGACTGTCACTTGTAAGAGTCTAACCCAAAGCCGCGGATTTTGGAGTTGCGGTATATGAGCCCCGGAGGACAACGCTATGCAGCATTTCGACCGTTTAACCCGTGGCCGAAAGGCCAGGCTTTCAAAACGACCTGACCTTTCGGGCACGGGTTAAACGATTAAATCGACACGCGGGTGAGTCACCCGACTGGAAGTGCAATGAATCTGCGGCCATCCGGGCCTCAAGCAGGCTGTTGATTTAAACTGGGATGTAAGATTCCAGCTTGTCATTGCGTTTTCAAAATGCATTGACATTCTGCAGCGAATGCCAGGCTCGAAGCCTGGCCCACGTCAAAACTCAATTAAATCAATACCCCGCAGGGGCTGTGCTTTCCCTGTTTCGGTGGCTCGCGCACCAGCAGACGAGGTACCCAGCTCCCAGTCCTGACGAAATGCGCAACTTCAAAAGCCGCACGCTGCCTAAGCCATCGCCCGGGGCATTAAATCGAATACTATTTCGTTTTCAGTTCGTAGTTGACGTTTTCCTGCGGAGCTCCGGAAACGGTCAGCTTAAACTCGGATGTCTTCGGATCGCTGAATTTCCCTTCGAGCAAGTCCACTTCGTCGGAATCTCCTCTATCATTACTCTTTTGTTTTGGAATATACCGGAAACAAACGACGTAATCTCCGGCTTCAACGCCGTCGCAAACCTCGTAAGTCGACCAGCAATAGGTTCCGTCCGCCTTCGTTCTGGCATTGTTTGTCATCGGCGTGCCGTCCGCCTTGAACAAATAGAGATTGACCCCTTCTTTGGCTTCGCCGTCAAGCAGCACCTTGCCGCTGACGGGAAAAACCGCCTTCAGCGCGCCCCCAACCATACTTTCGAGGTCATCCCTGGATCGGTCAACATCGGATCCACAACCTGCGAACAGTAAGACAGCAAAGATCCAAACATGACAGCCACGATTGATAGGCACCACAGCCTCCATAGATTAACGTAGGGCAACCAGCAGAAAACCACCGGCTTACCAATTGGCAAGCCGGTGACATAAAACCTCGGTAACGCAGTCAGACCCAGGGGAAAGACTTAGAACTCGCCCAACGGCTGACCGTCGTCGATGCAAACCAGATTTGACAGAGTATTCAAGCTGATGTTCTGACTAACGAATCGGACTGAACCGTCGCCAAGAACCATCTGCACTCCACCTGCGTGGAAACTATAAAAGTTCCATCGGTTGTTGCAATTGATCGCACAGGGCCCGTTTGCCCGTCCCGGTCCGCCGTTATTTGTGGTGAAGCCTCCGGGCGCGATCGGTCGCAAACCAATAATTCCATAGGACCAGTCGTTCCAGGATCCACCGTTGCGATAAGGATTTCCATTGGCATCATTGCCGGAGTCGTTACTTGGTCCGCGCAACTTGCCCATCGCCCATTCGTTGCCTCGGTCAGCAGCTTCTGCGAGCATCATCGTGTTTGAAAGTCCATCGGGAACTTTCGCGATGGTAATGCCCATAGAATTTTGACCTCGGTTTGAATCCGCATCCATGAATGTCTTGCCGCTATTTCCCGTGCCACCGCCAATTCCGGTGCCGCCAAGACTTCCGCCGGCACCTTTCATGGCGCTCCACGAGGAAAACGCACCATAGTCCATGCTGCTTCCAGCCACCACAAACGCGGCAGTTGAGCTCGCATCCGCGTCGGCCCAGAATTGTGGCGTGTATGGCGCAATCTTGCTGTTTTGCGGGCTGGAAGGACAAGCGAACGTCGGAATGCTCGCCGAAGTGATGACGGCAAAATTCTGAGCACTGCTGTACGGTGTTCCTGGAGTGTCATTGCCCATCAGGACCGGACCGCCCGTCACAGTACCCCAGCCCATCGGGATGTTGAAATTAATTGCGTTGTAGACATTCTGCTGATCCATGTAGGGCAGAATCATCTCTGTCCAAAGATGGATGTTTGGGTCTTCCGTAGCCTGGTTGTACAGACCCTGCCCAATGCCGTTAATCGGACCACCGGTTTTACCGACAAGGTAAAGGGGACCGCAAAATCGACTGTAAGTGCTTTCGTAGTTGTGCATGGCCAATCCCAATTGTTTGAGATTGTTTTTGCACTGCGTGCGCCGAGCTGCTTCGCGTGCCTGCTGAACAGCGGGCAGAAGCAGCGACACCAATACTGCAATAATCGCAATCACCACCAGCAATTC